>NZ_JAMYJY010000037.1:0-31601 GCF_024136985.1 Haloferax sp. AB510 | reverse complement strand
CCGAGGGCCGGCGGTGGGACCGCCAGCGCCGTCCGCGCCGACGTGCGCGACGAACTCGACATGGAGCGCCTGATGGAGACGGCGGCCCGCGCCGGCGGGCGCATCGACGTGCTCATCGCCAACGCGGCCGTCGCCCACGGCACGCCCGGCGAGATGCCCGCGCCCGAGGAGTCCTACGCGGCGTTCGACGACACCCTCCGGACCAACGTCCGCGGCGTCTTCGCGGCGGTCAAAGAGGCGCTCCCGCACATGGCCGACGACGGGCGTATCCTCGTTCCCTCCGGCTCAATCGCTCGTGAGGCGAAGCCGGGGATGGGCGCGTACGCCGTCTCCAAGGCGGCCGCCGAGGCACTCGGCCGGCAGTTCGCCGCCGACTGCGACCAGACCGTGACGGTCGTCGACCCCGGCCTCGTCGCCACCGACCTTACCGGCGGGCAGGGCCGCGACCCCGACGACGTGGCCGACCTGTTCGTCTGGGCGGCGACCGACGCCGACCCCGCCGAGTTCGACGGCGACATCGCGGACCTCAAGGCGTGGAGACAGGCAACGCGGTGACGTCTCTCGTCGTTTCGACTCCCCCCATCCCGCCGGAACCGCACCCCTTATTAATCCGAACCAGTTCGTTCACAATATGAACCGTTCGACGGCCATCGGCGCGGGGAGCGTCGTGGCACTCGTCGCGCTCTCCGGGTACGCCGCGAGCGCCGAGGCGTGGAACCTCCTTATCGTCTCGTGGGCCGCTTTCGGCGCGATGGCCTTCGCCGCACCGTTCGGCGCGTGGAGTCGGGCCGAACACGCCGAGGGGCTCGTGTGGGGCTACGGCCTCGCTAGCGGCGCGATGGTGACGAGTGCCGCGGTGTTTCTGGTCCCACAGGCGATTGGTCACCACCCCCAGTTCGGCGGTTTCGGCATCGCGTTCGGTATCCTCGTCGGCTTCGCCGCCCACACCGTCGGCCACCGCTTCGCACACATGGACTTGCCCATCGACCGCACCGTGGCCGAACTCTCGGCGCACGCGGTGTCCGCGGGCGCGATTATCGGCATCGTCTACGGGAACATCGACGTGGGCGTCGGTCTCGGCCTCGCCATCGTCTCCCACAAAGGACCGGCCGGCTACGCCGCCGCCCGCCGGCTCTCGGGACGAGGCGAGTCGGTCGCTCCGCTGCTCCTCCCCGCGGCGGGCCTCGGTATCGCCGCCATCGTCTCCAGCGCCGTGTCGCTCCCGGCGACCGGCGCCTTCCGCGGACTCGTCTTCGGCTTCGCTTCAGGCGTCTTCCTCCACGTCGCCATGGACTTCCTCCCGCGCTGTGAAATCGGGAGCGAGATTCACGAACTGCTGTCGGTCGAAGACGACCACGCCCACGCGATTCTCGACCGCCTCCGGGTTCACGCCGCGCTGAGCACCGGCGTCGGCGGCCTCGCCGTCTTCGCCGCGTGGCTGCTGCTCAACTAATCGACTCCCGACGAATCGACTACTCGCCGGCCGGTCCGAGGTAGCCCCACGCGAGCAGTCGGTCGCCGTCGCCGTCTATCCACCGCTCGCCGATGTCGTCGCGGTAGTACAGGTTCGGAATGACGATGTTGTCGACGCGGTCGTACGCCTGTTTTCTCGCCTCCTGCATCGTCTCGCCCTTGCCGGTGACGACGAGCGGGATGCCGCTTTCGCCGGCCGCGCGCCACTGCCCATCGACGAGCTTCGCGTCCTCGATGTGGACGCCCTCGCGGCTATCAGTCTCGAAGACGACCGCCGCGTTGCGGGAGTTCTCGTCGTAGGTCTTCTCGTCGGTGAAGGGAAACGGCGGCAGAACGATGCGGACCGCGATTTGGTAGCCGCCGTGCACCGATAGCTCGGGGTCGTTGCCGTGGGCGAGGTCGTAGAAGAACTGCGCGGTCGACGACTCGAAGGACTCCTCTTGGAGCGTAATCGTCGGGTAGCCGAACCGCGGGGTGAACTCCAGCGGGTAGATGCCGTGTTCGTTGACGATGCAGTTGATGTCGATACTCCCGACGTAGCCCTCCTCGGCGAGCCACGGTTCGAGCCGGCCCAGCGTCTCCTCGAACAGTCGGTTCCGACCGGCCCAGAACATCGAGGTACCCATCTCGCCGGTCGAAGGGCCGATGTTGCCCGGAAAGAGCTTCTTGTGCTCGAAGTTGAAGTTCACCGAGTCGACGAACGTCTCCCCGTTGAAGAAGCCGCAGACGGCGATTTCGACGCCTTCGACCTTCCGCTGGAGCTGAAAGCCCTTCATCCGGTGGCCCCACGCCTGCTTGTACGCGCGGAGCACCTCGACCACGTCGCTCCCGTCGTCCTCGTTGCCGACGTAGAGGAGTCGCTTGACGTTCTGCACCTCGCCGAGCGGCTTGATGACGTACGGGGCGCGGTTCCGCCGGACGTACTCGATTCCCTCGTCGAAGTCGTGGAAGACGCGCTGTTCGACCGTGTCCACGCCGTGGGACTCCAGCACGTCCATCGCGTAGCCGCGGTCCTCTTCGAGGCGGTCGGTGTTCGGCGTCCCGCCGACGACGGCGTGTCCCTCCTCGCGGAGTTCCCGCGCCAGCGCGCCGGTACCGATATCGGAGCCGACCCAGATGTCGTCGAAGACGATGACGTCGGCCCACTCGACCTCCGCGCGCCAGTCGTCGGTCTTCGGGACGAAGCCGTCGCCGATTTCCTTGTCGCGCTCGGCTTCGATGTAGTACCGCACGTCGTGGCCCTCCCTGTGGACCTGCCACGCGAGGTCGGTGATGAGCGCAGCGTCCGCCGACACGAAGAGGAAGTTCATACCCCACGACTCGGCCGGCGACCTGAAAACTGTGTGTGTGGTGAGTGGTGACTCGGCGGCGACTCAGTCGCTCGTCAGCCGGCGAAGCTGGATGGAGACGCCGAGCGCCGCCCCGAGGAGCAACACGAGATTGAACGCCGCTTGGAACGGCGCGCGGTACTCGGGGTTCACCCACGTCGTGATGGTCTGGCTGGCGTTGAGATAGAACTGCAGCGCCGCGATGAGCGCGAGCAACAGCAGTCCCGCGAGGACCGCGTAGTCGAGGTAGCGGCGCATTCGGTCCGCGAACTCGCGGTTCTCGATTTCTTCGTCATCTCCCGCGTCGTCGGCACTCTCGGTTGGCTCCGACGTCATGTCGCTCGGGACCGTCGTCTCGATGTCGGCACTCTCGGCAGTCGTCGATTCGTCGCTCATTTCGACCACCTCCGGGCGACGAAGACGGCCGCGAGCAGTCCCACGACCGCCACTACCGGGCCGAATCCGGGTGCCTGCGAGGAGGTCTCGGTCTGCTCGTACTCGGTTCGCTGCGGTGCGTCGCCGTCGCCGTTCTCGAAGTCTTCGACGCGGAGTTCCACGTCCTCTCTGGTCTGGTTCACGCTAATCGTCCTCGTTGGGTTCAGGTTCGCCGCGCCGCGGGCGGTGTCGATGACGACCCCGTCGCGGAGCAGCACGGCGTCGATGTAGTAGTTGTAGTCGTTCGGGACGCTCGCCGACGCGTCCACCGTCTCGGTCCGGCCGGCCGCGATGGTCCCCGCGTCGACCGTCGTCCGGGAGGCCACGATGTTCGATTCGGCCTGCCGGAGGACGAACAGCACCGAGAGGTCCTCGGCCGGGTCGTCGCCGGCGTTCGTCAGGGTCGCCGTCAGGTCGAGCGTCGTCCGGTCCTCGCCGGCGTCGGCGATGGCGAACGACACGGGCGGGAGCGCCTCGCTGTCGGTGAACGAGGTGGTCGATCGGAGGTACGGCGGCTTGATGGCCGAGACGCCGCGGACGCTCTTTCGCGCCTGGTCGACCCGCTCGTCGTCGCTGTAGAGGACGACTTCGATGTCGTAACCGCCCTCGCGGGGGACCGTGAGGTTGGTCGTCGTCGCCACCTCACCGTCCTTGGAGAGCGTCCCCACGTCGAGTTCCCGCGTCGTCGTCAACAGCCCCGACTCGGCGTCGACGGCGCGGACGAGGACGCTCACGTTCTTCGTGGGGTTGCCTCGGTGGTCGATTCGTGTCTCGATTTCGAGTGTGACCGTCTCCCCCGTCGCCTGTCCGGCCGCGATGGAGACGCCGGCGACGTCCACCGGTCCGGGTCGGACGGGCCCGTCGTCGGTCGGGTCCGCGACGACCCCCGGAACCACGGCGGCGGCGACGAGCGCCACGACGACGACGCCGACCGCCCCGGCGGTGAGGAGGGCGTTTCTTTCCATACCCGACTGACATTTACGGTCGGGTATATGTTTTGTCCCCGACGGATTGGCGGAGCAGGCGACACAACGGAGGCACCGGGGCCGCAGAGACACCGCGGCCGTGGGAACCCGCCCGTCAGCGGGAGTGTCATGGTAACTATGAACACACGCTTTGGCCTCGGGGCGCGTATCTCTACTGCCATGTCGAAAGCGATGCAACAGGCGACGTGTTCGTGCGGGTTCAGTGTAACATCCGAGAACAGAAACGAGGTCGTGAAAGTGATTCAGGAACACGCCCACGACGAGCACGGAAAGAAGATGACGAGAGACGACGTGCTGGCGATGATGAAGCAGGCCTGACGAGCGTGGTCGGGCGTGGATTTTTATAGGACGGCGTAGCGATATGTGACATGGCAACATACGTTATCGGGACGAACTCGGTCCACACCAGCGCCGAAGTCTGCGACTATCTCTCGCGGCGAATCGACGCCGGTGACGTGCTCCACGTCGTCAACTCCCATCGCGGCGGCGACGAGACCGACAGCGAGGACGTTCGCGACGGCGAGGACGCTCTGAACGTCGTCGTCTCCCGTCTCGGCGACCTCGTGGACGTGGAGACCCACCAGTACATCCGCGGTAACGACGCCGCCGACGACATCCTTCAGTGCGCCGACGAACACGACGCCGACGAAATCGTCATCGGCGTCCGAAAGCGCAATCCGACCTCGAAAATCGTCTTCGGCAGTACGGCACAGGACGTGCTGTTGAACTCGAACATCCCGATGGCGGTCGTCCCGCTGGAAAAAGTCTAATCGTCGCGTCCGAAGTCGCCCGCGGCCGCGTTAGTCTCCGGATCGGTACTCGACGAGCACCATCTCGAACGCGGGCTCGTCGTCACCTTCCTCCTCGTAGAACGCCATGTAGCCCGGCAGCGGGCTCTCCGGCGTGACGCAGCTCTCCCAGAAGACGCTCCCGTTGGTCCGAACGACGAAATTCGCACACTCCAGGCCAGCGTAGGTGGATATCTCCTCGACTTTGAAGCTCACGTTGCCGTTTTCGCCGGAGGCCTCCCAACCGTCGCCGACGCGGAGCGTCTCGCCGTCAACGCCGCTGTAGTACGGCGAGTCGAAGCCGATGGTGGCGACCGACCCCGACGGGCTTCCAGCGAGTTCACCGTAAATCTCGTCCGGCGGCGCGCTCACGGTCTGCTCGCTCGTCGTGTTGGGCGTGACCAGCTTCGTCCGAATCGTCACCTCGTCGTCGGTCGCAGAGACGACCTCCCACTCGTAGGTGGCGGTGCCGTCGATGCTCGGACTCGTGATGTCGTAGCGGTAGTACTGCCCAGTCCGGTACCGCTGGTCCCACGTCCCGTTGAACGTGAAGGACGTTCGTTCGGCGTCGTCGCCGCTCTGGCCGGCCGACTCGCCGTCGACGGCGGTCCCGGTTGCGTCTGTCGCACCCGTCGATGCGTCGGTCGCGGTCGTGGCGTCGCCGCCGACGCCACCCCCGCATCCGGCGAGGAGAACCATGAGTGCTGCGAGAAGCACTCGCGCTGCTGTGGGTTGCATACAGCACACGAGAGGCCACCCGGGGTCATAATAGACACGTCAGACGGGGCGGTGACGCGGTGTGACCCCCGAGCGACCCGGTCAGTCCTCGCGGTCGGCTTCGAGGACCTTCTCGGCGAGCGTCGGCACGAACGTCCCGATGTCCGTGACCATGCCGATGGCCTGCGAGGAGCCGCGGTCGAGCAGTTGCGTGACGGTCGCGGGGTTGATGTCCACGCAGACGGTCTTCGCCGTTGAGGGCAGGCAGTTGCCGACGGCGACCGAGTGCAGGAGCGTCGAGAGCATGAGCACCATGTCGGCGCGGTGGGCCTGCTCGCGGATGGCGTTCTGCGCCTCGATGGTGTCGGTGATGGTGTCGGGAAGCGGACCGTCGTCTCGAATCGACCCCGCGAGGACGTACGGCACGTCGTTTTTCACGCACTCGTACATCACGCCCTCTTTGATGAGTCCCTCCTCGACCGCCTCGGCGATGCCGCCGGCGCGGATGACCTCGCTGATGGTGTAGATGTGGTGTTTGTGGCCCTTTCGGGGGTGTTCCATCGTCTCCATGTCCATCCCGAGGGAGGTCCCGTACAGCCCGCGTTCGATGTCGTGGGTGGCAAAACCGTTCCCGGCGGAAATCATGTCCACGTAGCCCTCGCGGACGAGTTCGGCGAGGGCGTCGCCGCCGCCCGAGTGGATGAGCGCCGGGCCGGCGACGACGAGGACGTTCCCGCCGTCTGCCTTGGTCTCGCGGAGCGCGTCGGCCACCTCGCCGATGAGCGACTCAGACGGTCGCTCGGAGGAGACGCCGCCCTGCATGAACCCGAAGGGGCCGGAGGCGTCGCGGGGGCGTTCCGGCGGTTTGACGCGAATCCCCGCTTCGTCGGTGACGACGAGGTCGCCCTCCTCGATGCCGTTGAGGACCTTCGTGTGGGCGCGCGGGCCGTTTTCGGTCTCCTCGATGACTATCGCGCAGTCCATCTCGATGTCCTCGACCGGGAGCCACTCGCCCTGATACCGAACGTCGGTCGGGTGGTTCGTCGTCGAGTAAAAGCCCACGGGGACGACCCGGTCGGCCGGCGAGGCCTCGACACGGGCGTCGACGGGGTCCGTGAGGTTCGCGCCGATCTGGTGGAGTTCGTGCAGTATCTCCTGCAGCGTCTCGCGGTCGTCCGCGGACACCGACATCCGGCAGTACGAGGTCTCGTCTTTCTGCCGGCCGACGTCGAACTGTTCGACGTCGAAGTCGCCGCCGAGGTCCATCACGATACCCATGGCCTGTTGCATCATCCCCGAGTCGATGATGTGGCCCTCGAGTTCGACCGTGCGCGTAAACGTCATCGACGGAGAGACGGGAGAGGCGGCAAAGTGGGTTACGGACGCGATAACGCGAAGAAAAGACGGAGTCGGACGGCGTTCAGTTCGGCCCGGGTTCAGAGGAAGAAGCTCTTGAACGTGTTGGCGACGGTCCAGACGACCTGGTCGACGGGGTGGCCCTTCTCGCCGGAGACGCGGATGCGGTCGTCGGCGAGGGCGTCTTGAACCTCGGCGAGCGGGTCAGACGAGTCGGCGATGGTTTCGAGGGTTTGCCGGTCCGTCGTGATTCGGGTCGACGCCTCGTCGTTGGGGCCGGTCGAGATGTCGTCGATGCGCATGTCGTCTTGCACCGACGCCGAGAACACGTGCGTCTCGTCGCCGTCTTCGATGTAGACGTTCACCGTCTTCCCGGCGATGAGGCTTCGGGCGAACGAGACGTCGAGCTGTTCGACGTTGTCGTTGTACAGCGCGACGCCCTCTTCGAGGAGCTGTTGCATCTCCTCGTCGCTCGGTGCCTCCGACTCCTGTGCGAACACCGGGGCGGACGCGGCCACCGCGACGAGCGCGACGGCGAGGAACAACGAGACGAAACGTGTGGATGTGGACATTTCTGTGTGGTATAGGCCGGGCGAGGACATAATGGTTCGCGCGAGCGTTCAACGGGATGACTCGTCTCCTGTCATCTAACTGACTTGAGGAACGACAGGAGGTGGCCGAACGTCTGTTCGAACGCCCGGTCGTAGTGGTCGAAGTGACCGACTGGGAGTTCGACTAGCGTCGACTCCGGTAGCTCGTCGGCGAGGTCAGCCACCGCGTCGGCGGGCGCGAGGTCGTCGCGCGTCCCGGAGACGAGGAGCGTCGGGCAGGTGAGGGCCTCCGGGTCGGAGATCGCCCGATAGCGGAGCAGCGAGAGGAACAACCGAGCGGGCGTCTCGTCGCGCCACGCGCTCCCCGGGGGCACGAGGTCGCGGTAGGCGGCGCGCACGCCGGGGTCCTCGAAGACGGCCATCGACGAGCCGTCACCGACGACGGGGACGCGATACGGGCCGAGGAGCCGCGACTGGAGTTTGTCGCGGACGCCGGCGGCGACCGCCGCGAGCGTCCCTTTGACGCCTCGGCCCCGCGTGACCGCCTTTCCGTCGAGCATGGGGTTCTGGGCGACGACCGCGGCGACCCGACCGTCTTCGGCCGCTGCGCGGAGCGCGTAGCCGCCGGAGAGTCCAGCCCCCCAGAGGACGAGCGAGCGCGAGTCGATTTCGTCGCGCCCGCGGAGTCCGTCGAGCGCGGCGTGCCAGTCGGCGACCTGCGAGTCGGGCTCCACGAGATTCCGGGGCTCCCCGTCGGAGTCACCGGTGTTCCGGTAGTCGAAGAGGAACGCGGCGTAGCCCGCCTCGGCCAGTCGCTCCGCGTAGGTGCGGAGACCGAAACGGCGCTCCGCGGCGAGTTCGCCGGCCATGACGACCACCGGCGGCGACTCGACGCCGTCGGGGCGGTAGAGCCAGCCCGCACAGTTCGCCCCCTCGCTCTCGAACGTCAGCGAGACGCGCGAGTACTCGAAGTGGGAGGGCCGACGCGGACCGCGCGCGGCGGGCGGCTCGCCGCGGTGACGCCACGCGCTCACGCGTCTCCCTCCTCGTAGAGGCTGTCGAGAACGCGCTGGGACAGTTCCTCGTCGTCCAGCGAGTAGTCGTTGTACGCGCGAATCCAGTCGGCTTCGAGCGTCCACGTCGCCTGCACGTCGCCCTCGCTTCGGAGCACTGTCGCCTCGACGGTCCTCGGGTTGAACTCGTCGTCGCGAGCGAGGTCGAGGAAGGCCGTGACGGCGCGGCCGACTTCGCCGTGGTCGGGTTCGACGTCCGGGAACGCCGTGAGATAGGTCAGCGAGACGGACTCGTCGAGCGAGACTGACTCGACGCTGATGCCGTTGCCGCGGAGCGCCTCCTCGACGGCGGCCGCCGGTTCGAGGTCGTTCATACCACGCGATACGACTGCCGGCGGCTAAACGTTTGCCGCGAGACAGGACGAGTCACGGGCCGCTCGTCTGGCTCGGGCCGGGTCGTTCCCCGACACGCCGTCAGTCCGCGGTCGCGTCGGCCCGGCGGAGCGTGTCGTGGAGCGAAAACAGCGGTTCGATGTCGCCGGCGGCGTAGTCGACGAGGAGCCGGGTGAGTTCGGCGTGCGTCCGGGTGTGGTCGAGTCCCGCGACCACGCCGTCGACGTACGCCTCGCCCAGCGCCTCGCCGACGTGCGCCCCCTTGACGTGGCCGTCCTCGATGCCGAGGCGTTCGAGGTAGCCCGCCGGGAGGTCGTAGTCGTCGTACCAGACGGTCGGCTGGTTGACGCCGGCTTCCTTGCACGCCTTCCACAGCGCGGGGATGTCGCGGTTCGGGCGGACTGCTCCCGGGTACGCCTCGGCGGCGAGGGTTCCGAGGTCGACGTGGTCGGCGAACAACGCGTCGATTCGGCGCGGCGCGTCCGCCCAGACGCCGGCGTCGGCGACTCGGTCGGCCCACGTGCGGAGGTGGTGTTCGTCGAAGTACTCGCCGTTGTAGGTGACGACGCCCTCGTCGCGGGCCTCGCACCACTCGACGACCCGCCGGAGGAGGTCGGCCGTGTGTTCAAGCGACCAGTCGCCATCGCGGAGGAGCACTTCGACTTCGACCTCGGAGTCGTCGCCGTCGCCACGGTAGCCGAGGCCGACGGCGACCAACTCGAAGTCGTCGGTGTTCCGGAAGTCGCTCGGCGGGCCGTTCGGGCTGGCCGTCTCGATGTCGACTGCGAGTCGCCCCTCGTGCATACCCCGCTGTTCCGGCGGCGGCAGTCAAAAGTGACCGGATTGTCCGGCGGTACGGGCGGTCCGAGGCGGTCGCGCCGCTCTCGGTGCAAGCGGGTCAGAAATGAAGTGAAGTGGAAGTGACGTTCGCCGCGAGCGTGCGGCGGCAGTCGAGCGCGTCGGTGCTCGCTATTCGGAGCCGAACATGTTGCGCATCATCGGGTGCATCTCCATGAGCTGTTCCTCCGCGATCTCCTCGTACAGCTTGTACGTGATGGAGACCGTAAGGAGCAGCCCCGTCCCGGAGACTGCGCCGATGGTGCCGAGCATGTTCGCCATGACGGCGAGCAGGCCGACGAGCGCGCCACCGATGACGGTCACTTGCGGGATGTACCGCTCCATGACCTTCTCGATGACCTGCGGGTTGCGTCGGAACCCGGGAATCTGCATCCCGGAGTTCTGAATCTGTTGTGCGGTCGATTCCGGACCCATGCCCGTCGTCTCGACCCAGAATATCGCGAACACCGCGCCACCGACGATCATGAAGACCAGGTCGATGAGCACGCGGATGGCGATGTCGAGCGGGTCGGCCGACGTGAGCCCGAGGAACCACATCCAGTCGGACCGCGACTGGATGGGCGCGAGGTAGTAGAACAGGCCACCGGTGACCTGTCCACTCGTGTACTGGCCGAGCCACGCTGGCATGGCGGTCCACGAGTTGTTGAGGATGCGCCCGAGGAACTGGATGTTCGCCTGCAGGGCGCGGACGAGGATCATCGGCAGGACGCTCGCGTAGATGAGCTTGACCGGGAAGCGACCGCGGGCACCCTTCACGCGGGCGTGCGAGAGGGGAATCTCGACGCGAACGCTCTCGGCGTAGACGACGATGCCGAAGATGAGCACCGTCGTGATGAGTGCGAGCAGCTGTCCCTGACCGAGGAAAACCGTCGACAGCAGGTCGGTCGGCGAGGCCGGCAGTTCGATGGCACCGGTGACGATGCCGATCCACGTCGGGAAGAACCCGGACGCGCCACCGAGGCCCTCCCAGCTGAACAGCCCACCGACGAGCTGCTGGCTGACGCCGGCGATAATGAACAGGCCGACCCCGGAGCCGACGCCCCACTTGCTGACGATCTCGTCCATGAACAGGATGAGGACACCACCGACGGCGATCTGCGCGAAGATGAGTCCCTTCACGCCGAGCGTACCGATGCCGAGCGACGCCGCTACGGCTTGGTCGGCCGGCAGGAAGTTGCCGGCAAACACCATCGGCAGACCCGTCAGGACGATCATGACCCCGACGAGCAGCTTCTGCAGACCCTGATAGAGGATCTGGTCGCGCGGGTTGTTGTCCGTGTCGAGCCCGAGCAGGTCAGCACCGCCAAGCAGTTGTAGGACGATGCTCGCCGTGACGATTGGACCGATACCCAGTTGGAGCACCGAGCCCTGCTGGCCGGCCAAGATCGACCGGAACTGACCGAACAGGTCGTTCGCGGTCGCGGCGTCGACGCCGAACAGCGTCACGTTCGTCAGGAAGAAGTACAGAACGAGGATGCCACCAGTCCACCCGAGCTTCCGGCGGAACGGTACGTGTCCCTCCGGTCGGGCGACTGCGGGCATCCGCGCCAGCACTGGTTCGGCGGCGTCCTTCCATCCCATGATTTATTCCTCGTCGTCCTCGTCGGCGTCGGCCGATTCCTCGGCTTCCGCCGCTTCTTCGGCGCGTTCGGAGAGTTCGGCGTTGCCGCCAGCCTCCTCGATGAGTTCGACGGCACCGGCGGTGAAGGCGTCGGCGACGACGTGCAGTTCGTTACGAACCTGCCCGCCACCGAGCACCTTCACGACGTCCGCTTCCCAGCCGTCCTCGGCCACGTCGCGGGCGTCGATGGTGTAGGTGTCGCCGTCCTTCTCGGCGACTCCGTCGGCCGCGAGGAGCGCCGCGTCCTCGTCGAGCTTCTGGATCTTGACTTCGGCGACGTCGTCCTGCAGGACGTCAGGTCGCTTGAAGCCGTGCTTGCCGAGCGGCTCGTAGTTGTGGAACTCGTGTTTGTCGCGTCCGGCGCGGCCGCGACCGCCGCGGTGACCGGCACCGCGTCGGTTCTTGTGCGTACCGCCGCTGTGCGTGCGGGAACCGCGTTGGCGTCGCTTCTTGGACGTCATCGCATGTCCTCCAGGAGCTCGTCGATCTGTTCGGTGCTGTGCTTACCGAGCTGACCGCCTTCCTTGGTAACGTGCTTCTGTCCGCGGTGACCGCCACGCGGCGGGTGCAGACGGAGCACGGGGGAGACGCCCTGCTCTCGCAGCGTCGTCTCCTCGTCGACGATGGCCTGCGCGAGCGCGGCCACGTCGTCGTAGTCGGTGTTCTCGGAGACCCACTCGTCAGTGATGTCGCCGTCGCCCTGCTCGGGCTCGGCGCGCGTGCTGATGAGGGTCTCGACGACGTCGACGCTCGGCTCGCCGTGCGCGACGAAGTCGTTGACCTTCGAGATCATCCCGCGGTAGGCGTCCGTTTCCGGCACGAACGTCGCGTGGTTCACGCGGTGGATGTTGAGCATCGTGAGCGTGTCGCGGACGTCCTGTGCGATGTTGACCTCACCGCGAAGCTGAACGATAGCCTGCATTATTCGCGCACCTCCTGACGCACTTCACGAGCGCGCTGGGGCGTACGGGACTGCGACGCGTTCTTGAGCGCGTTGTAGGTCGCCTTCGCGAGGTTGACCGTGGTCCGGGTGTTCCCGTCGCTCTTGGTCCAGGCGTCCTGGATACCGGCGAGTTCGAGGATGTTCCGGACGGTCTCTGCGGCCGCGAGGCCGAGACCCTGCGGGGCGGGGATGATACGGACCGTCACGGAGCCGGCCTTGCCCTCTGCCTTGCGCGAGAGGGAGTTGAGGCCGCCTGCGCGGTCTTCCCACGACCCCGAGCCGCGGTCTACCTTGATGATGTTCAGTTTCGCCACCTCGATGGCTTTCTGGATGGCACCGCCGACCTGGTCGTCGCGGGCCTCAGCGTAGCCGAGGTAGCCGTCACGGTTCCCGACTGCGACGACACACCGGAACTTCACCCGGCGGCCGGAGTCGGTCATGCGCTGGACCATGTTGATGTCGAGCACCTCGTCGTCCAGTCCGGGAAGGAGCTGGTCGACGAGCTGGGGTTCCTTAAGCGGAAGTCCCGTCTCGAGCGCCTGGTCCATCGACGTGACGTCGCCGTTCTGCACCATGCGGCCGAGCCGCGTTCGCGGCTCCCAGCCGTTGTTATTTCTGCTCATTCGTCCTCCTGAAGGTTCCCGAGCACTTCGTCGAAGTGGTCGGGGAGGTTCGTGGCATCGAAGTCTCCACTGTAGAGCGGCTCGTCGAGCAGCTCTGCGTACTCGGCGATGTGGACACCGCGGTTGCGGTCCCAGTCAGCGAGCACTGCGTCGTTGTGGGGGATTTCGAGGCCAGCGTCGATAGCACCCTCCTGCACCGCGAAGACCTTGTTTCCGGGCGTGGCCGTGTTGAGGCCGATGTCGAGGACCGCTTCCTCGACGCCGGCGGCCAGCGCCCGCTTACCTGCCAGATACCCCGTGAGGTACGCGCTCGGGAGGTTGCCCGTGGGGGCTTCCCAGCCGTACTCGTCGAGGTCAGCAGAGGTCGCTGCAGCGTGGGTCTCGTCGCCCTGCGGGCCCGGAGTGACCAGCTGCGCCCTGACGTGCTTGTTGCTCACGCGAGCAACGAGGCGGGGCTTGCCCGATTTCAGCAGGCGCAACCTTTGATGGTAATCGGTCCGGACTTCGCGGCGACGCCGCATCGGAACCTTGTATCGTGGTCCGGTCGCCATTATTGAATCTCCACCTGGTAATTGTTCTGAATGTACGCTTCAAGCCGGTCCACGCTATCGAATTCGCCACCGGACGCCTTGTTGTAGAGCGAGCGGTACTGGGAACTGTCGAGCGTTCCGTCCTCGCGAAGCTCTTTCAGGCGACGGCGCTGGGCGCGGATTCGGCTGACCCATGCGTCTTTCTTGTTCTGTCGAGCGCCGGAACGGCCCTTGCGGGAGCCGGCACCCTTGCGGTGACCGTAGGAACGCTTGGCGGCGCGCTCGCGTGCGCGACCTTTCGAGTTGCCCTTGGCGTCCTTGGCGCGAATCGTGCCCTCGTCGACGAGTTCACGGATGTCTTCGCGCGTGATGGCCTCCGCGATTTCGGCCTGTTCCTCGGGGTCGAACCAAACTCGACCCTTGCCGACGTCGAGGACGTCGGCCGCCATTCGCTTCTGCGCTTTGAGGTCCGTCATCAGTTATCCACCTCTACTTCGACGTAGGTGGGGTTGAGGACGCGAATCTCGCGGTCCTCACACGCTTCCTCGATGCGCTCGCGCTTGCGCGCGCCGACCGAGGAGGCGATGCGAACTGCCTGCGTATCGCCGTCAATGCCTTCGAGGTCGTCCGTGTTGAACACGCGGACCTCCTCGAAGCCCGACGGGTGAAGGCCGCGGGCGGCCTTCGGCGTGCGGTAGCCCGCCTCGACCTTGGGGCCCTTGCCCTTGATACCGATACGCTGTTTGGAGAGACCACCACGGGGGCGACGCCACGACGTGGGCGTGCGCTTCTTCTTGTGGTAGTCCTGCCGGTTGAACTGCGGCTTGCCCTCGCGGCGCTTCTGCGCCAGGGCTTCCGCGGTTTCGTCGTCGAGCTGGGGCTTCTTGTCCGCGTGACCGCGGGGCTGAAGCTCCGTCTCGACGTCTTCGGCTTCCTCTTCCTCAGGCTCGGCTTCGGACTCGTCTTCGACTTCGGCCTCGGCCTCGTCGGAGACCTCGAGGCCACCGACGTCGGCTTTGATACGCGCGGCGAGCGCGTTACCGATGCCGTCGACCTCGGCCAGTTCGGACTGGCTCGCGGCCTGTACGTCGTCGACGCTCTCGAAGCCGGCTTCGCGGAGCGCGTCGGCCTTCGACGGGCCGACGCCGCTGATGTCTTCGAGTTCGGTGATTTCTTCCGACATTAGGCATCACCAGTCTGCGGTTTCTGGGTGATGTACACGCCGTCGGTGAACACGCGAGTGTCCTTGTCCTTGACGCGGGTGAGTTGTTCGATGTCGGCGGCGGTCTGCCCGACGTCCTCCTTGTTGGAGCCCGTCAGGGTGAGTTCTTCGCCGTCGACCTGTACGTCCGTGTCGCCGCGAATCTGCGCTCGTCGCGGGGACTTCTCGCCGAGGAAGTTCTTGATGACCACGTCGCTGCCTTCGACGCTAACCTGCATCGGGAAGTGAGCGTAGTGGACTTCCATCTTGTACTCCCACCCCTCGGTCGCGCCGTGAAGCATGTTGTTCACGTGGCTCTCGAAGGTACCGATGGTCGCGTTGGTCTTCGCGTTCTCGACGTCGCTCTCGATGACGATAGCGTCGTCTTCGGCGGAGACCGAGACGTTCGGGTACCAGAGGCGCTTGGTGACGCTTCCGTTGGGGCCCTCGATGGTGAGCTCGAGGTTTTTGACCTCGGCGGATACCTCGTCCGGGATTTCGATTTCTATTCGGCTCATTGTTCTAGTAGACGTAGGCGATGATCTGGCCACCGATGCCCTTCTCGCGGGCCTCGTAATGGCTCATGACGCCGTGGCTCGTCGTGACGATGAGCGCGCCGTAGTCACGGGCGGGGAGGAATCGCTTCTCCCATTTCTCGAAGTCGTCGGCTCCGGCGGAATACCGGGGCTTGACGACGCCACAATCGTTGATTGCGCCTTTCAGTTCGACCTCGAACAGACCGGCCTTGCCGTCGTCGACGAACTCGAAGCCGTCGATGTACCCGCGGTCGTAGAAGACCTCGAGGACGGAGCCGATGATGTTGGAGGCGGGCTGGATCTCGTGGGACAGGTGTCCGACGCTCTCGGCGTTGTCCACACCGGAGAGAGCGCTACTGAGTGGGTCGTTGTCAGCCATTGCTTATCGGTACTTCTTGAATCCCATCTCGCGGGCGATCTCTCGGAAGCACTGGCGGCACAGGTTGATGTCGTACTTGCTGACAAGTCCCTGCTTTCGACCGCAGCGCCGGCACTCGTTCTCCTGGCCGGTGCGGCGGGATGCGTGCTCGCCCGTCTGTTCTGTTTCGCTATCGCTCATTCTTCAACCTCCACGTCGAACGTGGACTCGATGAACGCGACGGCGTCCTCGACGGTCATCCGGTGGGACGACGGAATCTGACGGGAACGCTTGTCGCGCTTTTTCACTCGGTAGCCGGGGCGGACGAGGTTGACCGTCACGTCCAGCCCGTAGATACCGATCTGCGGGTCGTACTCCTGGCTCGGGAACTCCGTGTGCTCTTCGACGCCGAAGCCGAAGTTGCCCGTCTGGTCGAACGACGAGACGGAGAGATCCGCGATGGGGAGTGCGGTTTCGAGGAACTCGACGGCGGTGTCACCACGGAGGGTGACCTTCGCGCCGACGGGTTCGCCGCGGCGGACGCCAAAGTCCTGCGAGGCGCGGCCGGAGATCGTGCGAACGCTCTCCTGACCGGTGATCTCCTCGAGGATGTCCTCGGCCTTCGCGAGTTCGCGACCACCTTCGCCGACGCCCATGTGGACGACGACCTTCTCGATGCGCGGGTCGCGCATCGCGTGGAAGTCAGCCTCGCTCATTCGTCATCACCGCCGTCAGTAGCCTGACGTGCTTCGGACTCGTCGTCCGAACCCGTGAAGTTCTCGTCGATGACGACGACGTACTGTTCGACCGTCTCGAACTCGCCGTCTTCGGTCTCGACGACAACGGAGTTGTTCCCGCTGCCGGGCGTGACGATGATCTCGGTGATCTCGCCGATCTCGCCGGAGTGCCGTCCGTTGACGGCCGTGACGAGCGCGCCTTCCTCGTAGGGGAAGTGCGCGACGACGTCCTTCGTCTCGTTGTCGACGACGATGGAGTCCTTGCCGCTGTATTCCGACGCGTCCTCGACGATGAGGGTCGCCCCGTCGTGGAGCGTCAGCTGGAAGTCGCCACCGCCGACCTGCGTCTTGTTCACGATCTTACCGAGACGGCTGGATGCCGAGTCGGCGTCGATGGGGGTCAGCGCCAGGCGGCCTCCCTCGTCGGGGAAGACGCGGTAGTACTCCTCTCGCTGGACGAACGCCAGGATGTCGAACATCCCGATGGGACGGCGGACGTCGGAGGCCACGTCGCCGTTGACCAGAATGCTCTGGTGGTTAAGGGCGTACTGGGCCTCCTTCTTCGAGTCCACGTAGCCGAGCACGTCGCGCAGGACGATGAGGAGAGGAACCCCCTCTTCGCCGTGCGGACCCGCTCCGGCCTTGACCGTGAACGTGCCTGTCTTGCGCTCGACCGGCCAGGACTTCGGTACGGACAGTCGCTTCTGGTGTCGAGTCATTCGTTATCCTCCTTGAGTCGGGCCTCGCGCACGTCGTCTTCGAGGTCCAGTTCCGTCACGCGGACGTTACTGGCCTGAAGGGGGCGTGGGACCTCCTCGCCGTCGGCTTTCTCAACGGTGACGCCGTCGACGTAGATGACGGCGTCGGTGAGGTCGACCTCGGTGACTTCGCTTTCTTCGCCGGCGAAGTCGCCGCGGAGCACCTCGACCGTGTCGCCCGCGTTGACGCGGACGTTACGGCTGCCGTACTCCTCGCGGAGGTCGGCCGACAGCGGTGCGCGGACCTGCTTTTGCCGCTCGTGGAGCGGCGCGTCGCGAATCTGGGTTCGCTGTTTGCGCGGTTGTCGAGTCATACTATACAATCATCGTAGCCGTCGATGCGATACTCCCGAAGCGCTCGGCGACTTCGCGTGCGACGGGACCCTTGATCTCGGTCCCGCGAGGCTCTTCCATCTCGTCGATGATGACGGCGGCGTTGTCCTCGAACTTCACACGCGTGCCATCGGGCCGGCGGATGGATTTCCGCTGGCGGACGATGACCGCTTCGAGCACCTGGCGGCGCATCTCGGGGGTACCCTTGGTGACTGAAACAGTCACCTTGTCCCCGATGCCTGCCTTGGGGTGGCGGTTCTTCGTGCCGGAGTAACCCGCGACGCTGATAATCTTCAGTTCACGAGCGCCGGTGTTGTCGGCGCACGTGACCAGCGAGCCACGGGCGACACCCTTGGTGATGTCCGCTTTGAGCGCTTCCATCACTCGTCACCTCCGATAATCTCGACGACGACGTGGGATTTCGTCTTCGAGAGAGGTCGGGTCTCCGCAATCGTTACTTCGTCACCGACAGCGACGTCGTCGAGCACGCCCGGCACGTGTGCCGGGATGCGGGAACGTCGCTTCATGTAGCGGTCGTACTTCGGAACGAATACGTCGTACTCCCGCTCGACGATGACGGTCTTTGCCATGTCCGTCGAGACGACTGTCCCCTCCAGGGTCTGACCCCGGACGGAGAGCGAGCCGTAGAACGGACATTTTTCGTAGTCGTAAGCCTCGGAATCGTCAGGTTCCGGAGGCATTGGAACGTCAAGTCCTATCGCCATTTCGAGTCACCTGTAGTTTCGGTGCGCAGGGCGGGTCGTGAGAGCAGTTGTGCGCCATCCACCGTAACGTAGGCCACGCCCTCGCAATTCCCGGAACGGGAAGCTGCCGATGATGAGTCGGCGAGCCGATCAGACTGACTGGCATCAAATCCGCCAGTAGTATCCGACCGAAGTTTGGACGCGGTCCCCGACGCCTTCGCGGCGCCGGCGGCTTCATCTGTACGCGGAATCTCGAATTCGAAGGTCGCCCCTCGTTTCGGCACCTGCCGCACCCGAGACCCGTCGTCGACCATGAGCGTGTGCATCGTCTCGACGACGATGCGACCGGCTATCCCGACGAGGTCGGGGTTCGCCGCGTCGACGACCTCCACGTGGAGGCCGTTGAGCTCGTGTCGCGTGAGGGTCTCGGGTGTAAGTGGCATTTTATTCTTCGTCGAGGTCGCCTTCTTCGCCCTGAATCGTCTTGATTCGGGCGATGGTCTTCTTCAGTTCAGAGACGCGGCCGGGGTTCTCCGGCGCGCCACCCGCGGCCTGCACGGCCTTCGCGTTGAGCAGCTCCGTTTCGAGCTCTTCGAGCTCGGCGGTGCGCTCTGCGGGCGTCATGTCGCGAATCTCTTCGGTGTAGAGGATCGCCATTTATTCTTCCTCCGTTTCTTCGTCGTCGTCTTCCATCTCCGCGACGAGGTCGGCCGCCTCTTCGGCGACGTCTTCGTCGAGTTCTTCGTCGTCGTCGACGACTTCCTCGACCGCTTCGTCCTCGTCGTCGTCGGCTTCGTCGACGACTTCTTCTTCGACCGCTTCGACGGCCGCTTCCTCGACGACGTCTTCGTCGACTGCGTCCGTCTCGTCGTCGGCCTCCTCGGAGACATCCGGAACTTCCTCCGGCTCCTCTTCGAGGAGGTCCTCGACGCTCTCGGTCTCTTCGATCTGTTCGACTGCTTCGGGGTTCGCGTCTTCCTCGACTTCGAAGTCGTCGGGGAGCTTCGCACCCGGCGGGATGATCTTGACCGTCACGCCGATGGTGCCGAGCTTCATGACTGCGACGCCCTGACCCTCGTCGACGATCTCCTGTGCGGGCTCGCCGTTGTGCTTGATGTAGCCGCGGTTGAACTTCTCGACGCGGGAGCGAGCGCCCGTGACCTTCCCGGAGAGGACGATTTCGGCACCGAGGGCGCCGGCGTCCATGATGCGGTCGATGGTCGTGTGGCCCGCCTTACGGAAGTACCAACCGCGCTCGAGCGCGTTGGCGAGGCGGTCGGCGACGATCCGGGCGTTGAGGTCCGGCTCGTCGACTTCCTGCACGTCGATCTGTGGGTCGTCGAGGTTGAATCGCTCTTCGAGTTCGCGGGTGACCTTACGGATGTTCTTCCCGCCTTTCCCGATGACCATCCCGGGCTTTTCGGCCTTGAGCACGATCTGGGTGCCCATCGGCGTCTTGGCGACATCCATGCCGCCGTAGCCCGCTCGGCCGAGCTCTTCTGCGAAGAACTCGTCGATCTGGGACCGCTGCAGTCCGTTCTCGATGAATTGGTGTTCGTCAGCCATTATTCCTCGACCTCTTCGATGATGAGTTCGACATCACAGATTGGGGTGTTCCACGGGTCCGCCCGACCGAAGGCGCGGGGCTTGCGACCCTGACGTTCGCCGACCTTGTGGGCGGCGACGTGCTTGATCTCCATGGCCGGTCCGTCGAACCCCTGTTCGGTCGCGTTGTTGCGAACGTTTTCGAGGAGTTCGAGGAACGCCTTGGACGCCTTCTCGGGGTACCGTCCCGCGTCCCAGCCGTCGATGTCGCTTCGGTGACCGACACCGGAGTTGTGCTGCTTGAACGGAACCGACCGCTCGCCGTCGATGACGGCTTCGAGGTACTCCTCTGCGTCGGCGACGGGCATCCCCTTGATGGCTCGGGAGATGGCCTTGCTGTGCTTGATGCTGATGGGCCGGTCCCGGAGCATACCCTTGGCCGTGGTGTCCGGGTCGGCCTCGACGCTGTAGTTGATTCCCATGGTTTACTTGAGGGGCACGAACTTCGAAGACCGGGTCGCGCCGATACCGGCCTGACCGTGCTCGACCGAGCTACGGGTCAGCTGGAACTCGCCCAGGTAGTGGCCGATCATCTCGGGCTGAATCTGGGTGCGTTCGAACTCCTGGCCGGTGTAGACGGCGAAGGTGAGACCGACGAATTCGGGGAGAATCGGCATGTCACGCAGGTGCGTTCGAATCGGTGCGTTAGCCGTCTCCTCTTCCGTCTTGTCCTGAGCCTTCGCGAGCAGCTTTTCGTGCTCGGCCGACAGGCCTCGGGTGATGGTTCGCCGCTGACGAGCGGGGAGCAGTTCCGCGACCTCGTCGAGCTCCATATCCTGCAGCTCGTCGAGCGTGTAGCCGCGGTAGGTGAACTCACCTTCGCGGCCGGTGCGGTATTGCGTACTCATGGTTACTTACCTCCCTTGCCACCGCGACCGGTGCGTTTGGAGGCGATGTCACCGACCTTCCGGCCCGGCGGAGCGTTCCGCGAGACGGACTTCGGCTGACCGGGGTGCTGCCGGCCGCCGCCACCGAACGGGTGGTCGACGGCGTTCATAGCAACACCACGCACGCGCGGCCACTTGATACCGCGCGCTTTCATCTTGTGGTACTTCTTGCCTGCCTTGACGAAGGGCTTCTCCGTGCGGCCGCCACCGGCGACGACGCCGATGGTGGCGCGGCAGTTGGGGTTGAGGCGCTTGACCTCGCCCGACGGGAGCTTCACGATGGCGACCTTGCGGTCGTGCGAGAGAAGCTGCGCACTCACGCCGGAGGCGCGGGCGAACTTCCCGCCGTCGCCGGGCTGGTGCTCGACGTTACAGACGGGGACACCCTCGGGAATCTCGGCGAGCGGCAGCGTGTTGCCGGGCTTGATTTCGGCGGAAACGCCGATCTGAAGCTCTTCGCCGACGGTGACACCCTCGGGCGCGAGAATCATGCGCTGTTCGTCCTCGAACTCGACGAGGGCGATGGGCGCGCTGCGTGCGGGGTCGTGCTCGATGCCGACGACCGTGCCCGTGATGGTGTCTTTCTCCTCGGACTTCTTGTGCGACAGTTCGGCCTTGTAGCGGTGCGACGGCGCCCGGAACGTGGACGTACCGCGACCACGACGCTGGCCCTGAATTCGGCGTCCCATGGTTAGAACACCCCGATACGCGACGCGACTTCCTGCGCGTCGTCGTCTTCAGAGAGACGAACTGTTGCTTTCTTTTTGCCTTTCATCGTGACCTGCGTGTTGACCTTCTCGACGGCCACGTCGTAGCGCGACTCGACTTCGTCTTTCACGTCGGACTTCGTCGAGTCGATGTGGACGATGAACTGGAGCTTGTTGTCGAAGTCCATCTGGTTCATCGCCTTCTCCGTGACCAGCGGGTGTTCGATGATGCTCATCGTTCTGCGACCTCCTCAAGCGCGCTCTCGGTGAACAGCGTGAGGCGACCGGCGTGGGTGCCGGGCGCGAGGTCTTCGGCGGAGACGTTCGCCGCGGTGGCGACGTCGACGCCGGCGAGGTTGCGAGCCGCTTTCGAGGGCTCGTCGGCCGTCACGAAGAGGATGGACTTCGGACGGGTGTACTTGCGACCGCGGAGCTTGCCCTGGCCGCTCTTGACCTTCTTGTTCTCCTCGGAGCGCTCGATGTCGTCGTAGACGCCGAGCGACTGCAGGAGGTCGACGACCTCCTTCGTCTTGACGAGGTCCTCGAAGTCGTCGGAGACGACGAGGGGGAGCTCGAGGTCGTCGTCGAAGCGGTGACCGCGCTCGGCGACCAGCTCGGGGTCCGCCGTGGCGGCGAGCGCCGAGCGGACGGCGAGCTTACGCTCCTTCGTGTTGATCTCCTTCCCCTGGTCCTTCTCGGCCTTCGGCGGGTGAGCGCGACGGCCGGAGACGGCGTGCGGGACGCGTCGGGCGACGCCGTTCTGGCGTGGGTCGTGGGACATCCCACGGCCGCTGCCCATGGACTCTGCCGGGGTTCGAAGTCCGGCGTAGGGGTCGGCACCGTACGGCTGTTTTCGGTTTGCCTGCGCGGCGATGACGGCACGCTTGATGAGGTCCGGACGGTAAGCCGTCTCGAAGACCTCGGGCAGGTCGATGCTGCCCGCGTCGTCGCCGTTCAGGTCTCGGATAGTTGCCTGCATGGTTTAACCCTGGTTCGATGCGGTAGAGACGTAGCGCACCTCGGGGTCGAGGCGCGGCTGGTCGTTCGGCCGGATGGCCGGGCGGAACCGCAGAAGGCGCTTGTTGGGGCCCGGCAGCGAGCCCTTGATGAGCGCGTAGGAGCCGTCGACCTCGCCGTAGTTGACGAAGCCACCGTCGACGGAGGCCTCGTCACCCTCACCGAGGTCGATGAGGCGCTTGTTGAGCTCAGTGCGCTGGTGGTAACCAGTCTGACCGAGCTGCGGAACCGTAGAGCGGACACGGGACGGGTTCCAGGGGCCGAGGTTGCCAATACGGCGTCTCCAGCCCTGGCGGGCGTGCTTGCCCTTACGCTTCTGGACGCCCCATCGCTTGACGGGGCCCTGCGTACCCTTACCCTTCGTGACACCCGCGGCGTCGAGGTACTCGCCGGCGCGGAACACGTCGGACATCTCGTGTTCGCCGCCCTCGGCAACGAGGTCGAGGGCGAAGTCGGCGCGCTCCACCATGGAGCCGCCGCCGACGCGAGTCTCCATCACGTCGGGCTTCTTCTTGGGCACGTTCGCGAGCTCGGAGGGCACCGTGTGCGTGATGACGCGGAGGTCATCGACTTCGCCGGCCTCGACGGCCTCGCGAAGCGCGTCGGCGTCCGAGTCGAACGTGTCTTCTGCCGGCAGGTCGAGGACGCGGTCGAGTTCGTCGTGGAACTCGCCCGCCCAGACCTCGGTCTGCGGCTTCATACCGTACGGCGTCTGCTCGTAGGCGCGAAGGGCGACGGCGCGCATCGGCGGCGTCTCGACGACGGTCACCGGGACGGACTCCTCCATTCCTTCGCGGGGGGAGTCTGCCTCGTCGTTGACCATCATCACGTGGGTCATACCGGCCTTGTAACCGGCGAAGCCCTGCAGCGCGGGAGAGCCGTCGTCGGACGGCCACGACTTGATGCGTGGAACCTCCTTGACTGCTCGCTTGCGCGGGCTGAAGCCCATCGAGCCTTTTCGTGGTCTGCTTGGTTGTGGCATGGATTCACTCCGTGAGTGTCAGGGAGGCGAGGGAGGCGAACATCGCTTCTTCTGTTCGCACGACCTCGCTGCCCTGTCGCGGAATCGTATTGAGCCAGAGGTCGAACCCCGGACCAACGGAAGGTTCGACGTCTGCAACATCCTCGGGAGACATCCCGAGCATGTCCGGAAGCCCACGGCCCGGCGACCCGAAGACGACGGTCATGCCGCCGGCATCGGTGATGCGGGCCGTCAAGTCGCCCAATGTGGGGACCGACAGCGGTTCGCCATAGCGAGACGTGGCGATTCGCACGCCCGCATCTGGCCTGCCGAGTGCTTCCGTGAGGTCCATGCGGGATACGTCGAAGCCCGGGAGGGGCTCGTCGACGATCCGCGCACGGACCGGTTCTCGCGAAGAGATCCTGACAGCGACGCGCTCTCCCTCTGTGAGGTTCATCCCGGGAGGGACGAACAGGGAGATCGGGTGTTGCATTCCGCAATTGACCCGAACGCGGTCGTCAGGTCCGACCTCGGTCACGATTCCTTCTCGCAACGCGGGCGACTCGTCGGAGTCGTCCGCGGTCGTAGACGCCACGAGAACGGGCGGCAAGATACCAGCGTAGCGGAGTTCGTCGCGCTTGCCCCAGACCTCCTTGCGGAGGTAAGGGGGCGTCGCGGCGTACCGAAGTACGGTTTCGACGAACTCGCCGCCCCACTTGTTCTCGCCGTCTTCGTCGGGGAAGACGACGAGTTCGTTCGCCCGGAAGACCGCCGCCGCGCGGGCGACGTAGCCGAGTTTGCGAGTTGCCTCGCGTTGATCTTCGGCTTCCCGGACGAGTGAGGACGGCACGAGTACGCTGAGTTTCATGCCGGGTTCATCCTCGTCTCGTCTAGACTGTGGCGTTTGTACCGGGGGCCTACCTAAAAGAGTAGCGAATCCATTCTGGGGTGATAGAGCGTCCCACGACCCAGTTTGCGGGGGATTGGCGAACGTCGCGTGGTACATAATTACACGGTCACCGACAGGTCGCCGAAGCCGAATCTCACGTGGTAGCAGGTGGCGCGCCGTCGCCCGATTTCTCCCCCGTTTCGCAAGTCTTATTTATCAACCCGACACTATCGAGTAACGCAGCAGCACGCCACGATACACGCGGAATGCGCTGGTAGTGTAGTGGTATCACGTGACCTTGCCATGGTCACAACCTGGGTTCAAATCCCAGCCAGCGCACTTCCACCACATGCGTCGGTAGTGTAGTGGTATCACGTGACCTTGCCATGGTCACAACCTGGGTTCAAATCCCAGCCGACGCACTTCTGCCGAACACAAACCTCCGAGAGACCGCTGTGTCTCTCGGTCTTGTGAGGCTGCGTGCGCGACGCTGGGATTCTGAACTAGCGAGCGAACGCGAGTGAGCGAGTGGAGTTCAAATCCCAGCCGACGCACTTCTACAACGAACCTCCCCTCCGAGCGACCGCCGTGCGTGTCGCTCGGACTGTGAGTTGTGAATACGGGACGCTGGGATTTCGAACCCTACCAGTCGCGCACAGCGAACGAAGTGAGCGAGCACGTCTGGTTCTGGTTCAAATCCCGTCTCACCGACTCGGCCGCTGGCCTCGCCGGTGCTCCTGCGTTCACCTCACAGTGTTCGGTGAACTCCCAGCCGACGCAGTTCTCTGAACGCAACTCGGTCAGCGACGCGTCTTCGGGAACTCACGGTTCGTCCCGCGCCCGCCACCACCAGACCATCGCGGCCACGCCGACGACGAGGACGACGACGGCGAGCGCGTCGAGGACGTAGTTGAGCGGCGTTCCCGTCGGCACGGTCCCGGACTGCGTCACCTGTAAGAGAGCGTACGAGAGCCACGTGAGACACATCCCGACGAGGAGAACCGCCCGCGTAGCGGAGAGCTTTCCGCGCCGATACTGCACGGCTGTGCCCGTGAGGAGCAACAGGTACGCGACGAGCAGGGGAATACCCCTGAGGTCGGCGAGCACGCTCATGGTCTGGTGAGGAACCTCACGACGGCGATGACAGACACGCTGACGGCAGCGGCGACACCGAGCGTTCGCCCGACGGGGGAGTGGCGGGAGACCATACGCTACATCCCTGGACGATACACTAAATAGTTGACATCAATCGCCGGAACGGCCGTCCCGTCCTCGCACGCGTGGGCGAAGAATCAGTAACCGAGCGTGTCGACCGTCTCGATTCGCTCGATACCGTCGAGTTCGCAGAGGTCGGAGACGGCCGATTCCGCGAGCGAGACCACGACGCCACCGAATCGAAGTTCGCGTTCGAGGCTGCCGCCGAGCGACTTGACGCGGGTTTCGAGCGCGGCGCGGGCGTCGTCGTCCGCGGGTTCGACGCGGAGTTCCGCGACCTCGTCGGCGATGGGGTCGTCGCGCATGCGACGGACGGGGTGAGAGAGATACATATCCGGGGGTCGTCGGCCGGCGGGAAAACGGTCGCGGTCGGCCGGTGGCGGACCGCGCTCGACCGAGGCGTCAGTCCTCGGTGAAGTAAAACAGCGCCTCGCGACCTGCGCCGCAGTCGGGACACGCCGACGGGAACGCGGTCAGCGAGCCGAGTTCGCCGCAGTCGTCGCAGCGCCAGACGAGGCGCGCCTCGCCGAAGTCCTTCTCGGGCAGTCGCCGGTGTTCGACGACGGTCGGGGGTCGAACCGCACGCGAGGCCGTCTCGGCGGTCGTCTCGACGGCCTCCCACCTCGTTCGGTCCTGTTCGAGCGGTCGCGCCGGCTGGGTCGGTCGTGCGGGAGTCTTTATTGCCATAGTGTACCATACGCACGCCAGCCCCATAACGCCCGCCGTCACTCCTCCTGACTATCAGGCCACGAGGACCATCGGAGTTCCAGTCTGACTGGGCCCTCCGGGAGGAACCGACTGGTTTCGGTGTCGGCGACGACCCGTTCGGGGCGGGGGAGCGTGACGGACTCGTCGCCGACGCGAACTGTCAGGTCCTCGTGCGGAGCGGCCGCCACGAGGTGGTCGAGTCGTTCGATGGCCGCGGTCACCTCGCCGCGAGTCACCGCGTCGGCCTGCGAGTCGAGGGGGACGCCGCCGAACAACGGGCGGACGTTCACGTCGCGCGAGCGGTTCGACAGCACCGCGTTGACGGCCGCGCCGAGGAGGATGACGAGCCCGCTGAAGTAGAGCCACGTCAGGAGGACGAGGATGCCGGCGACGACGCTCGACTCGGGGGCGCGACTGCTGAACTCGACGTAGAGCCGGAACAGCGACTCGAAGGTCGTCAGCCCGACGGCGGCGACGAGGGTGCCGGGGACGACTTCGAGGTAGGTCACGTCCTCGTCGGGGAAGATGTAGTACATCGGGTAGAACGTCACGAACAGGACGACCACGAGGAGCCCGCGGTAGACGGCCCACCCGAGCGCACCGTCGAGCGCCGGGAGCGCGGACTCGATGAGCGCGCCGGCGACGACGGCGACGGCGACGGTGACGAGCACGACGATGCCGTCGGAGAGTTGGTCGGCGAAGGTGTTGGCCGCCTCCGACTCGTAGATGTCCGAGAAGGCGGTGTCGAGGCCGCGGAAGATGCGGAGCGTCCCCCACACCAACACGAGCACCCCGACGACAGAGAGGCTCGCCAACTGGGTCGACGACTCCAGTTCGGCGATGATAACGTCGCCCGCACCGGGGGTCAACACGGACTGGATGACGGCGATGACGCCCTCGCGGAGACCGCTGTCGCCGGTGGCGGAGACGGCCGCGAGGACGAGCAGAAACAGCGGTAGCAGCGAGACGAACGCCCCGTAGGCGATGCTTCCCGCCATGAAGGTGAGTCGCTCGGTTCGCACCTCGTAGACGATGGCCCGGCCGAGCGTGAGCGCTCTCGTGACACGCGGATTCATGGATGCTGATACGTCGGCCGACGAGAAAAGCGCGATGCGTTGCCAAGTCGGGGATGCGGAGGCGGCTATCTCCGGGCGGCGAAGACGGCGACTGCCAGCCCCAAGATGGCTCCTGTCGCGGTCCACTCCGCCGCGTAACCGACCGTGCCGCCGATGGCCGAGCCGAGGGTCACCCCACCGACGACGTTCGCCCCTGCGACGAGTGCCATCCGAGTGAGTTCGCTCTGGAACATATCGGAATCTGTGGCTGTTCGAGGAGATAGCCTCGTCGGTTCCGGTATCGAATCGACCGTCTCGGTCCACTCCGTTTTACTACCGCGTGGCGCGTTGGTTCGACCATGACAGTCATCGCGATGCTGAGCGTCGCACCGGTCGTCGAAGGCAGCATGTCGGGTGAGGTCGCCAAGGCGGTCGCGGCCCTCGACGACTTCGAGGTGTCCTACGAGACGAACCCGATGGGGACGGTCATCGAGGCCGACGACATCGACGAACTGCTCGCGGCGGTCGGCGCGGCCCACAAGGCGGTCGACGGCGACCGCGTGAGCACGTTCCTGAAGATAGACGACAAGCGCACGAAGGAACAGACGGCCGCAGACAAGGTCGACGCCGTCGAAGCCCACCTCGGGCGAGAAGCCAGAAGCGACCGCGAGTAGATTCGCGGGCCGCGGTGATCCGCGTGCGTTTCCACCATGCGAGCCACGAGACACGTCCACGCGACCCGTAGCGGTGGGTGACTGACAAACCCTTTAGCCGAAGGCGCGCAATCGCCTCGCATGGACAGCATCAATCGGATGGCCATCGAGCTGGTCGACGAGGCGCTCGACTTCGCCGGGGAACTCGGCATCGAGGCCTACGAACTCGACTCAGGTGCGACGGTCATCGACTTCGGCGTCGACGCCGACGGCGGTGTCGAAGCGGGGATGCTCCTCGCGGAGATTCAGACCGCGGGTCTCGCCACGGTACAGACGCGGATGGGCGAGGTCGCCGGCACGCCCCGCCCGCACGTCGAACTCTCCACCGACCGCCCCGCGCTGGCCCTCCTCTGCTCGCAGAAGGCCGGCTGGGAGCTCACCTTCGACGACTTCGACGGCCTCGGTTCCGGCCCCGCACGCGCGCTGGTCGGCGAGGAAGAGGAGTTCCACCACCTCGGCTACTACGACGAGTTCGACCTGACGGTCCTCTCGGTCGAGAGCATCGACCTCCCGACCGACGAAGTCGCGGAACACGTCGCGGAGACGACCGGCCTCGAACCGAGCGCCGTCTTCCTGCCGACCTACGCGACCGGCTCGCTCGTCGGGAGCGTCACGGGCGCGGCCCGCGCCGCCGAACTCGCCGTGTTCAACCTTTTCGAGGCGGGCTACGACCCGACGAATATCCTCTCTATCAACGGCTCCGCCCCGCTCGCGCCCGTCAGCTACGACGAGAGCGTCGCCATGGGTCGGACGAACGACGCCGTCGCCTACGGCGGGCGCGTCCACGTCACCGTCAGCGAGGACTTCGACGACTTCGACCGCGCGATTTCCACGGCCGGACCCGACTACGGCGTCCCGTTCGAGCAGCTGTTCGAGGACGCCGACTGGGACTTCGGCGAGGTCGACCCCGACGTGTTCGGCCCCGCGCAGGTCACGGTCGACGTGGTCAACGGCCCGACGTACACCCTCGGCGAGACCGACGAGGACGTGCTCGCCGACTCATTCGGACTGTGAGGCGCAAGCCGGTCCCGCCCGCGCCGGACTCCCTCGACCGATTGTGGGACGCCCACCGCGCCGTCCCGCTGATTCCCGGCTCCGAAGACGACTGTTGCGGGCGCGTCGCCGAGCGACTCGACGTGACGCCCGACGAGGGCCGCGACTGGCTCGTGTTCTGCCAGTCGCTCGGGCTCGCCCGCGAGGTGAGCCGCGGTTTCGAGCGCGTCCGCGACGACCCCGACGCAGCCGAACTGCGGGCCGCCTTCGAGGCGAACGTCTTCGGCGCGCGCGAGGCGCTCGACGTCCTCGGCGAGGAACCGACTCCTGCGGACGCGGTGTTCGACGCGTTCGAGCCGACCGTCCCGAACTGGGAGCGACACCGCGACCCTGACGGGTGGGAGTCGCGCTGGCGCGACAGAGTCGCCCGGCTGCTCGACTGGGCGGTGCTGTTCGGCGCGGCGGCGAGAAAACCGGACGGCTACGTCGCGGTCGAGGACTCGGCCTGACCGTCGGCGGAGACGAACCGAAGTCGCCGCCCGTGCTGTTTTAGTCGACCTTCGTCACGGTCCCGACACCCTTCGACCGGCCCTCGCGGAAGACGAATCGCTGGCCCTCCTCGACGAAGTACGGCCGGAACTTGAACTCCACGCGGGTCGTCCCGGTGTCGCCGGGCAGGAGTCGCCCGCCGTCGGGGTGGAAGACGGCCGCCTCGGAGATGGTTTCGAGGTGGACGACCGGCTCGTAGCCCTCCTGAATCCGCGTCGGGTGGTTGAGCACCATCACGTCGGCTTCGAACTCGCGGACCGCCGTCGGCTCCGAGTCGGCCGGGAGAAGCACCATCCCGCGTTCGATTTCGGACTCGCGGACGCCCTTGAGGGCGATGCCGACGATGCGGCCGGCGTTGGCCCGGTCGACCCGGTGGTAGTGCATCTCGATGGAGCGGACCTCGACCTCGCGGAACTCGCCGTCGGACATCGGCCCCAAGAGCAGTTTGTCGCCGGCCTCGACCGCCCCGGAGTTGACCGTGCCTGAGGCGACCGCGCCGACGCCCGTGACCGAGTAAGTCCGGTCGATGTACATCTTGAAGTCGCCCTCGGCGGCGCTGCGCTTCGGGAGCGCCTCGAACAGCCGGTCGAGGTCGCCGAGGCCGTCCATCGTGACCGCGCTCGTCAGGAACAGCGGGACGACCGACTCGCTTATCTCGTCGACCGCGGCATCGACGCCGTGGCGCTCGACGCTCAGGGGCGTCCGACCCACGTCGCGGAGGAGCCGTTCGACCTCGCGTTCCACCTCGGCGGCGCGCTCCTCGGAGACGGCGTCGACCTTCGTGATGGCGACGACCGTCGGTAGCTCCATCGCGAGCAGGATGCCGAGGTGTTCGCGGGTCGTCCGCGTCGGACCGTCGTCGGCGGCGACGACGAGCAGGCCGTAGTCGAGGCGCTGACCGACGAGGCCGCGAATCGTCGTCCGGAGCCACGGCTCGTGGCCGACGGTGTCGACGAACGAGACCAGCCGGTCGGCCTCCTGGACGATTTGCGCCCGGTCGGACTTCCGGTGGGGGTTTCGCATGTGGACCGGGCCGTCGTCGGAAAAGCCGTAGACGGCGTACGAGAGGTCCGCCGACAGGCCGCGTTCGACCTCGTGGGGCTGTACGTCGAGGAACGACCGCGTGCCGCCGTTGCCGTTGTCGGCCTGTCCAGTCACGAGCGAGCCGACGAGGGTGGACTTGCCGTGGTCGACGTGGCCCGCGGTGCCGACGACGATGTGGTCGTCGTCCACGTCGAGCATCGCCCCCTCGCGGATGGTCGCGACGCCGACGAGGCCGCGTTCGGCCGAATCGCCGACGCCCCACGTCTCTACGTCTTCGATGTGCGCCCCGGCCTCCTCGGCCAGAAGCGACAGCACGTCCATGGTCTCGGAGAAGTCGTCCGGCGGGATGCCGGCGATGCCGCCGTCGTCGGTGACGCCGACCACGTAGGTCGCCACGCCGTCGCCGGAGAGCACTCGATGTCTGAGTTGCGCCGCGAGCGACTCCATCCGGCCGTCGGACAGGTGAACGGCGCGGGTGAGGCGTTCTTTAAACTCGACGTTTCCGCCTTCTTCCTCACCGCGCTCGAGGGCCTCGTCCAAGAGAGCCCGATCCGCACTCATGGAAGCGGGTAGGAAACCGACCGTGAAAACGCTTTCCGCGGTAGCGATTGCCATGAGAACGTACCGCAACCGAGACGGAACCGACGCAGGGGCGCTCGTCGGGGCTCGTGGCGGTCGAATGCGGATGAAAAAGAACACGCGTTACTCGGTCAGGCGCTCGTAGGCGCGGTTGACGCGCTTGAACGCCTCTTCGTCGCCGGTCTTCGAGTCCGGGTGGGTCTCCTTGACTCGCTTCCGGTAGGCCGCTTTCACCTCGTCCTCGGAGGCGTCGTCGTCGAGGTCGAGCGTTTCAAGGGCTTTCTGCCGACTCATGCCGCGCCGCGGCGGGCGGACTCGCGTCCCGTCGCCGCGAGTTCGCTGTCGCCGACGGCGGTCGCCGGCGAATCCCCCGTCGGGGCCGAATCGTCCGGCTCGCGGTCCTTCTTGGGGGGTCGCCGCGGGGACCCGCACCGAAG
>NZ_JAMYJY010000036.1:0-32726 GCF_024136985.1 Haloferax sp. AB510 | reverse complement strand
GCGTCGAAGGCGTCGCCGAGGCGGCGGTCGTCGGCGGCAACCACGAGGTGAAAGGCGAGGCCGTCTACGCCTACGTCATCACCGAGGAGGGACAGGACGAAGACGACGAGATGCGACAGCGCATCATCGAGGGCGTCGAGGACGCCATCGGTCCCATCGCCCGCCCCGAGATGGTCGTGTTCACGCCGGAACTGCCGAAGACGCGGTCTGGCAAGATTATGCGTCGCCTGCTCGAAGAGATAGCGAACGGCGAGGAACTCGGCGACACGACGACGCTCCGGAACCCCGAAATCGTCGAGTCGATTCAGCGGCAGGTCGAAAGCGAGTAACCACCGGCTCCACCACCGTCGGCCCCGTCCTATCGCGGCTTTTCTTCGACCCACGCCGACAGCGACGGCTCGTCGCGGAAATACAGCCGTTCCCGGACGCCGTCTCGTTCGACCACGGCGAGGAGGTGCTTCTCGGAGAGCCGAATCTCCTCGCCGCTGTAGGTACAGGGTTCGATTCGTTCGTCGCCCGGTCGCCACAGCCGGTGGGGGACGACGCGAACGATGGTCTCGTCTCGGCCCGTCGGCGAGCGCCCGGTGTAGTCTGAAAGCGCCATACGCGCGCTACGGACTCCTCGAATAAGGTATTTTCCTGCATAGTTTGTGTAGTAATATAGCCTCTCGCGGCTCGAGTCGTGGGATATTGTCTCTCTGTGCGTGAATTGTTCTCAAGGGTTCGGGCCGCGGTACCAGCCCGCACATTTATTTCGAACGTTAGTGAAGGATAGCGCGTATGAAGAAACCACTCCTGGTGACGGAGTTCCTCGACCGCGCGCGGCGGTACTACGGGGACGAGGAGGCGGTCGTGGCGACGACGGGCGAGCGCTTCACCTATGACGAACTCGGCGAGCGCGCCGACGGCTTCTCGGCGGCGCTCCAGTCCCGCGGCGTCGAGAAGGGCGACCGGGTCGCGGTGCTCGACCCCAACACGCACTACCACCTCGAAGCCGCCTACGGATCGATGCAGTTGGGGGCCGTCCACATGCCGCTGAACTACCGACTCGTCCCGGCCGACTTCGAGTACATGCTGAACGACGCGGACGTGACGGCCGTCTACGCCGACTACGCCTTCGCCGAGAAGATAGACGAAGTCCGCGACGAGATTCCGACGGAGATTTTCGTCACGAACGACCCCGAGAAGGTTGCGGAATCGACCGACGGAGAGTGGCTCGACTTCGACGAACTGGTCGCGGAGTCGACCGACTACGAGCGCCCCGAGATGGACGAAGACGACATCATCACGATCAACTACACCTCGGGGACGACCGGCGACCCGAAGGGCGTCTGCCGCACTCACCGCGCCGAGACGATTCACGCCTATCTCATCTCGATGCACCAGGACATCGCGGACGACGACGTGTACCTCTGGACGCTCCCGATGTTCCACGTCAACGGCTGGGGTCACATCTACGCGATTACCGGCCACGGTGCGAAGCACGTCTGCACCCGCGGAGTGGAGGCGGAGGCCGTGTTGGACGCCATCCGCGACGAGGACGTATCGTATCTCTGCGCCGCGCCGACGGTGCTGAACATCCTGATGAAACACTACCGCGAGGAGGGCGGCGTCGAGACGACCGGCGCGAGCCCCGTCCGGGCGGCGACCGCCGGTGCGGCCCCGCCGGAGGCGACGATTCGGACCGTCGAAGACGAGTTCGGTTGGCGGCTCATGCACGTCTACGGGGCCACCGAGACCGGTCCGCTCATCACGACCTCGGAGGCCGGGCGCTACCTGGCGGACGGCGACGACCGCTTCGGCGTGAAGAAGAAACAGGGCATCGGCTACCTCGGCACCGACGTTCGCGTCGTCGACGAGGACGGCGACGACGTGCCGAGAGACGACCAGTCCGTCGGCGAAATCGTCGTCGCGGGCAATCAGGTGATGGAGAAGTACTGGAACAAACCCGAGGAGACGGAAGAGGCCTTCTCGGCGCGGCTGGAGGGCTACTACCACATGGGCGACCTCGCGGTCGTCGACGAGAACGGCTTCATCAGCATCCAGGACCGCAAGAAGGACATCATCATCTCCGGCGGCGAGAACATCTCCAGCATCGAACTGGAGGACACGCTGTTCGACCACGACGAGGTCGCCGACGTGGCGGTCATCCCCGTCCCGTCCGACGAGTGGGGCGAGTCGCCGAAGGCGTTCGTCGTGCCGACGAGCGGCGACCCCGACGCACCGGGCGTCACCGCCGAGGCGCTCATCGAGTTCTGTCGGGAGCGCATCGCGACGTACAAGGTGCCGAAGGAAATCGAGTTCGTCGCTGAACTCCCGAAGACGGCGACCGGGAAGATTCAGAAGTACGAACTGCGCGAGCGCGAGTGGGAAGACGAAGGGCGGATGGTCGGGGAAGGATAGGAACGACCGCGTTAAGCCCGTGTTTCTGCGGGTAGCGGGGTCTTAACCGCGGTCAGGGGGTCTGGTTTTCGTTCGAGGGCCGAGCGTGGTTCAGCGGTCGTCGCAGCCGCAGTCGAGGCCGAGCGAGGCCGGGTTGTTGTTGAACGCGTCGAGGGTGTCTTTGAGCTTCTCGCCGTCCATGTCGTTGGCGTACCAGCTCGTCTGCTTGCGACCGTTCTGCCATGACGAGGTGTGTTTGAGCCACGTGCCGGCCATGTTCTTGACTTGCTCGATGGTGTAGCCCTCGTAGTAGCCGTACTTGATTGTCGCGCTGGTGCACCCCGATTGGAGCGTCCGAAGGTTGAGGACAGCAGCGATGTAGTGCTTCAGCATTATCTTCGCCTTGTCTCCCTTCGGCGGGTCGAGTAGAATCCCCCGCCAGTATTCGTTCGATTTCGTTTTACCCGCGATTGTCAGCTTGTCGCCGGGCCACGTTTCTGGGTGGTTCGCCCAGTAGCCGGGCGTCTTGGGACAATCGATGGTCGCGGCCACGGAGCCGGAAACCGCGGGGATGCCGATACCGATACCGAGCGCCGACATCGCGCCGAGTCGGAGCACGGAGCGTCTTGTCGGTTTGAATCCGTCGTTCGTGTCGTTTGTCATAGTAGTGCCACGGGCGTGGCTGAAGCGTTATTTGCGCTTTCCCGGGTTAGTTATAAATCCGACATTCTGGATGGGGATAACTTAACGTCTCTCGGCCTCCCGTCCGAATCGCGTTGAAACGGGTGAATTCGGGAATATATATCTAGTATTCTGATAGTTGTGAGCCGACCGTGTCGTCCCGCTCACGCGGTCGTCGCTACGGGGAGATGGGTACGACGCGCTCTTCGACGAGACGAGTCGCACGGACGGCTCGACACACTCGGCGCCCGAACGCGGCGAACGAACACGGCGAGTCGGTCCGACACCGGCGTGTATTTTGCGTCTATGACACGTTCCGCCGCGGGGGGGCTCGCCTTCGAGTCTCACCGACACTCGTGCCCCGACAGACACCTTATATTATGATGCAGACAGAGCAATTACATAATGATTGATAATACCAGTAATAGGGAATCCATACATAACTATTATTAACGATGTATCCGCCGATGTGTCTATGGCACGGGATAACAAGTCTCTAAATCGACGAGACGTGCTGAAGGCGACTGGTGCTGTTGGGACCGCTGGCTTGGCAGGGCTGGCGGGGTGCACCGGCGGCGGTGATGACAGCGGCGGTGGAGGTGGTGGCGGCGGAGACGACGAGTATCCGGCACTGGGCAACTTCCCCATCGAGGGCGACACGGCCACGTTCGGGTTCAACGTCCCGCAGTCGGGACCGTACGCCTCGGAAGGTGAAGACGAACTTCGGGCCTATCAGCTCGCGGTGAAGCACCTCAACGAGGGCGGCGGCTGGGTCGACTCGCAGTTCGACGACCTCTCCGGTGACGGCGTCCTCGGCTACACCATCGACCACGTGGACGGGGACACGGCCACGGACGCCGACCAGGCGCGGCAGTCCGCCTCGGGGATGATTCAGCGTGACGACGCCATCATGATTTCCGGCGGGTCGTCCTCGGCGGTCGCCATCGCGGTGCAGGGGCTGTGTCAAAACGAGAAGGTCATGTTCATGTGCTGTCTGACGCACTCGAACGACACCACCGGAAAGGACTGCGTCCGCTACTCCTTCCGAGAGATGTTCAACGCCTACATGACGGGGCAGGCGCTCGCACCGGTCGTCCGCGACGCCTACGGCGAAGACCTGCAGTTCTACCAGCTCTACGCCGACTACAGTTGGGGGCAGACCCAGCAGGCGTCGATGGAGCAGTTCATGACGGACGTCGCCGGGTGGGAGCAGATCGAGTCGGTCGCGACACCGCTCGGAACGTCCGACTACTCGACGTACCTCTCGGAGGCACAGAGCTCCGGTGCGGACGTGCTCATCTTGAACCACTACGGCCTCGACGGCGCGAACTCCATGCAGCAGGCCATCGACGCCGGCATCGACGAGGACATGGAAATCATCGTTCCGCTGTACAACCGCCCGATGGCGGAGGCGGCGGGCGGTGCGATAGAGGGCATCTACGGTACCGTTGCGTGGGACTCGCAGATAGACAACACGCCGTCCCAGGAGTTCACGCAGGCGTTCCGAGACGAGTACGACCGGACGCCATCGGGGCCCGCTCAACTGGCGTACGCACAGACGCTCCAGTACGCGGCCGCCGTCGAGCGCGCGGGAACGTTCTACCCGCCGGAGGTCATCAGACAGCTCGAAGACTACGAGTACGACAACATCGGGATGGGCGCGGAGACGATGCGCGGCTGTGACCACCAGGCGCAGCGAGACGTGCCGGTCGTCCAGGGCCTTCCCGCCTCCGAGCAGAGCGAGGGGACGTACTTCAACATCGTCAACATCACCAGCCGCGACGACCTCGGCTACGCGTGCGACGCCGGGCCGGCGGCCGAGTGTGAACTCGGATCCTACGAGTAGACACTCACCCCACCGTTATCTTAATGAAAGTTAATCGCAGACAACCACGCACACGTAAATGAGTAAGTTTAGCACACCCATGGTAGTTCGCGCTTCGAACATCCGAGGCGGAGGTGGGGGGCGATGAGCCTTCTGTCGGACGTGCTCGTCATCCTGCTCAACGGGCTGCAGCAGGGGGCTATCTACGTCCTCTTGGCGGTCGGTCTCTCCATCATCCTCGGCACGCTCAAGTTCGTCAACTTCGCGCACGGCGCGCTGTATCTCGTCGGCACGTACGCGGGACTGTTCGTCGCGCTGAACGTCCCACTTTCGAACGGGAAGCTCGCCGAGTGGGGCTTTTCGAGTTTCGGGCTCGACATCGGCTTCTTCGCCGCCCTGATTTTCGTCCCGCTTTTCGTCTTCGGGGTCGGCCTGTTGATGGAGCGGTACCTCGCGCGGGCGTTCTACGACCGCCCCGACACCGACCAGATTCTCGTCACGTTCGGCCTCGCAATCGTCGTTCAGGAGCTGTTCCGCGTCCTGTTCGGCAGCAACAGTCTGCCGTTCGAACAGCCCGAGCGAATCCTCTCGTTCGGCTCGTTCGCCGGCCTGCCCGTCTCCGGCCCGATTGCCCTACCCATCGTCGGCAACTTCCCGCAGTGGCGGCTCTGGGTCATCGGCATCACGGCCGTCCTCGTGGCGCTCGTGTACCTGCTCGTCGAGTACACCGACTTCGGTCTCGTCGTTCGCGCCGGGACCCGCGACGCCGAGATGGTCCGACTCCTCGGCATCAAAATCACCCGTCCGTACATCGTCGTCTTCGGCATCGGCGCGGCGCTCGCCGGGGTGGCGGGCGTCGTCGGCGGCCCGCTGAACGTCGTTAACCCGACCATCGGGACGAACATCCTCGTCCCGGCGTTCCTGACGGTCGTCATCGGCGGGGTCGGAAGCATCGCCGGCGCAGTCCTCGGCGGCATCGTCTTCGGCCTCACGACCGCCGCGCTCGTCTCCTTCGCACCCGCGTGGTCGCAGGTCGGCCTGTACGCCATCGCGGCCATCGTCCTCCTGACGCGGCCGCAGGGTCTCCTCGGTGACGAAGAGGTGACGCCATGAGCGAGAAGGACGCCAACCCGAGCGCGAAGGACGCGCTCGTCGGCGGCACCCTCTTCGGTCGCTGGGAGAAACTCCGCGGCCGCGAGGGGACGGTCGTCGGTATCACGGCCATTCTCGTCGCGGTGTTCCCGTACCTCTTTGCCCGCGCACCCGTCGTCTCGGGGTTCCTGCAGGGCTACCAGAGCCTCGCGACGCTCATCCTCATCTGGGGCATCTTCGCCATCGGCTTCGACCTGCTGCTCGGCTACACCGGACTGCTCTCGTTCGGCCACGCGGCCTTCTGGGGCGGTGCGGCGTACGCCGCGGGCATCGTCGCCAAGAACGTCAGCGGCGACCCCATCGTGATGGTCGTCTCGGGAACGCTGTTCGCCGTGCTCCTCGCGTGGGTGCTCGGCTTCCTGTCGCTCCGCCGCGGCGGCATCTACTTCTCCATCCTCACGCTGGCGTTCGCCCAGATGTTCTACTACATGGCCGCGTCGCCCCTGGCGTTCCTGACCAACGGCGAAAATGGGCTGACCGGCGTCGAAGTCGGCAGTTTCCTCGGCGTCATCCACCTCGAAGCGGACGTGCCGTCCATCGGCGGGATGCTTCTCGGAACGTGGCTCTACGCCTTCGTCGGCGTCTTCTTCGTCGGTGCGGTCGCGGTCGCCTACCGCATCCTCAACTCCCCGTACGGGATGGTGTTCCGCGCCATCCGCGAGAACGAACAGCGCGCGGAGTTCGTCGGACTCAACGTCTGGCGGTACAAGCTCATGGCGTTCATCATCTCGGGCGGGTTCGCGGGCGTCGCCGGGAGCCTCTTTACCATCCACGGTGCGTACGTCCCGCTCCAGTCGCTGTTCTGGACGGAGTCGGGCGACATCGTCGTCATGACCGTCCTCGGCGGCGCGGGCTCGATGTTCGGACCGGTCCTCGGCGTGGGGCTCTACCTCTACATCGAGAACATCGTCAGCACCATCCAGGCGCTGACGATTCCCTTCACGGGCATCGTGCTCGTCCGGGACTTCGGGTTCTACTGGCACCTGCTCTTGGGCGTCGTCTTCGTCGTGGTCGTCTGGGTCGTCCCGGACGGCCTGTGGGGCATCCTGAACCGGCTCCGCGAACTCGCGGTCGACCTCGGTTCGAAGGCGGCGAAGCGACTTCGTGCACGCTCCGAGAACGGAGGTGGCGGCCAATGACGCTCCTCGAAACGGAGAATCTCGTCAAGGAGTTCGGCGGCCTCGTCGCGACCGACGACGTGAATCTCACCGTCGAGGAGGACGAGCGCGTCTCCATCATCGGCCCAAACGGTGCGGGGAAATCGACGCTCATCAACCTCATCACGCGACGGCTCGACCCGACCAGCGGCGACATCCGGTTCAAAGGCGAGTCCATCGTCGGCCTCGAACCGCATCAGGTGGTCCAACGCGGCGTCTCGAAGTCGTTCCAGACCGCCTCTATCTTCCCCGACCTCACGGTCCGAGAGAACGCCGAAATCGCGGCGTTGGCGGCCGAACGCGGCGCGTTCGGCTTCGAGTTCCTGAAGCACCGCGACAGCCTCACCGACGTACACGGCGTCGCCCGCGACACGCTCGACTCGGTCGGGCTGTTGGATCGCGCGGACACTATCGCGACTGACCTTCCCTACGGCGACAAGCGTCGCCTCGAAATCGGTATCGCACTCGCGAGCGAGCCCGACCTGCTCCTCATGGACGAACCGACCGCCGGCATGTCTCCCGAAGAGACGAAGTCGACGGTCGACCTCATCGAGCGGGTCAAACGCGACCACGGGCTCACGTTCGTCCTCGTCGAACACGACATGGAAATCGTCTTCAGCATCTCAGACCGCATCGTCGTCCTCAGCCGCGGCGGCATCATCGCCGAGGGGACTCCCGACGAGATTCGGGGCAACGAAGCCGTCCAAGAGGCGTATCTCGGAGGTGTCGAGCTATGAGCCTCCTCGAAATCGACGGTATCGACGCCTACTACGGCGAGAGCCACATCATTCGTAACCTCTCGATGAGCGTCGAGGAGGGCGAGATATGCGCGCTCCTCGGCCGCAACGGCGCGGGCAAGACCACCACGCTCCGGTGTATCGCCGGCGCGACCCCGCCCGACGTGCGGGAGGGGCATATCCGATTCAAGGACAACGACATCACGGGCGTCCCGGCGGAAGACGTGTCGGTACAGGGTATCTCTCTCGTCCCCGAGGAGCGACGCATCTTCCCGAACCTCTCGGTCGCCGAGAACCTCCACCTCGCCGAGGTGGTCAACAACAAGTCGAACACGTGGGGTCGGTCGCTGTCGTTCGGCCACAAGGGGATGACGACCGAGGAGGTCTACGACCAGTTCCCCCGGCTGGACGAGCGGAAAGACCAGCGCGCGGGGACGCTCTCGGGCGGCGAACAGCAGATGCTCGCCATCGCGCGCGCCCTGAAGCAGAACACGGACCTGCTGCTTCTCGACGAGCCGTACGAGGGGCTCGCGCCGAAGATTATCGAGGACGTGGAGGACGCGGTCGAGCGCATCAGCGAGGCGGGGACGACCATCCTCCTCGTCGAGCAGAACGCCGCGGCGGCCATCAAACTCGCCGACCGCGCGTACGTCATCGACCAGGGGAGCATCGTCTTCGACGGAAGCGCCGACGAACTCCGCGAGGACGACGAGACCCGCGAGCGGTATCTGGGGGTCTGACCGTGGCCGCGACCCACGCCGACCCCGAGACGGCGCTCGAAACGCTCATCGCCGCCGGCGCGGTCGACGAAGCACCCGACGGGACGCTCTCGACAACGGCGGAGTTCGAGAAGACGCTCGCCGTCTACCACGACATCTACGGTGCGGTTTCGACCGAGGAGTTCCACCAGACGGTCTCGGACCTCTTCGGTGTCGCGCCCGAGAACGTCGAAGAGCGACTCGACGAGTTCGGCGTCACCAGGTCCGACGTGGTCGCCTACCTCGCGGCGAAGTCGTTCCTCGATGCGCCGGTCGAACAGGACTTGCTGTTGGTCATGGCGGGCCTGCTCGTCGAGATGACCTCGTCGTCGCCGGTTCCGACCGCGCTCGACGAACTCGACGACGACACCTTCGAATCGTACCTCGCAGACCACCCGGACGCCGTCGTTCTCGTGTGGCGGCGCTTCTGCGAGCCCTGTGACGCGATGAAGGAGGACCTCGACGCCATCCTCGACCGAGTCCCGGACGGCGTCGCGGCCGCGGGGGTCGACGGCGAGACGGCAGACGAGTTCTGTCGGACCTTCGAGGTCGACGCGGCCCCGACGGTTCTGTGCGTCCGTGACGGTGAACTGCGAGAACGAGCGTCCGGTCGTCAGACCCCAGACGAAGTCGCCGGGCTCTTCGACCGGGTCTACTAGTCTTTTCGCTTCGTCGTGCCCGTCACCATGACGGGCCGCTCGGAGTTCAGAATCACCGTCTGCGTGACGCTCCCAAACAGCGCCTTCCCCGCCGGCGAGCGCTTCCGTCCGGCGGTAACGATGAGGTCTGCATCCTCCTCGTCGGCGAACTCGATGATGACCTCCGCGGGGTCGCCGGACGACTCGTTGACGTCGTACTTGATACCGCGGTCTTCGAGGAACTCGCCGGCCTCCCGGACCGAGTGAATCTGCGTCGCCGACGCCCCGCTCGGGTTGTCGGTGAAGCTGTGGACGAGCGTGACCTCCTTCTCGTCTGGTTCGCCGGGGAGTTTCGCGACCTCTTCGACGCACGCAAGCGCGTGTTCCGCGTCGTCATCGATACCGATTACCACGTGATACATACTATCACGTCCCAGTCGCCGGTCTTAGTATTTGTGCTGAACGTTCGTGCGGATTATGCCGCGTCGTCGAGTCCGGCCGAGACATAGACCACGAGCACGAGCGGGATGCCGAGGACGAGCGCGATGGTCAGCGCGCCGTAGGCCGCGAAGCCGAGGGGTGTCGGCGGAAACGGCACCAGAAAGAGGAACCGAGGTGCGCTGAGGCCCGAGACGAACGTGCCCGTGAGGTAGCCCGCGCCCCCGGCGACGGCGACGAGGGCGGCGTACAGTCCGAGGACGAAGCGGTGACCGCCGACGTTCGAACTCACGGTCCACGTTCGGGGGCGGACGCTGTTAGGGGTTTCCGTTCGCCGCGTCGGCGTCGCCCGCGTCCGCGTACCGATGCACCTTTTGCCGCACGCGCCAAGGATGAGCTATGTCGGATACCGATATCCTCGGACTCGTGCTCGGGGCCATCGCGATACTGATGTTCGCGACGGGCGTCCTCCTCGTCGTCTGAGGTCCCGCCGCTTTTCCGCGTCGCCGCCGCCGAGAGCGACCGCTTCTCCCAAGTCGTGACCACCGTCGCCCGCGAGCGGCGGCGCTGACGGGGTCGTGAACGTCGCGCGAGAGGGACCGGCAGTTACGGCGAGCGCGGACGCACGGACAGTCGGCGTCGCCGGGCGCGTTCGCTCTCGAAACACAGCGTCCGAAAAATGAAACCGAAACGCCGGCGAGCGGCGTCGACTACGCGTCGTCCGCGGATCCCGCGTCCGCATCCGCGTCGTCGACCGTCTGCCCGCCGTCGGTGGCGAGTTCGGTCTCGTCTTCGCCGCCGTCGGTGACGGCCGTCTCCAGTTTGCGCTCGAACCAGGTCCACTCGGCCGTGACGAGGTCGTCGTCGGCGAGGTCCCACGGGTCGCCGTCCTGGACTTCGCGGCCTTCGAGCCACGACTGGACGAAGTTCCAGACGAAGATGATCTGGCCGACGAGCAGGATGAGCGCGCCGACCGTGGCGACCTGGTGGAGCGTCGCGAACTGCGGCAGGTAGGTCGCGTAGCGACGCGGCATGCCACCGTAGCCGAGCAGAATCATCGCGAAGAACGTCAGGTTCGTCCCGACCATCGAGAGCCAGAAGTGCCACTTACCGAGTGTGACCTGGTACATCCGGCCGGTGTAGATGGGGAACCAGTAGTAGAGTCCGGCGAAACCGGCGAAGGCGATGGCTCCCATGACGATGTAGTGGAAGTGTCCGACGACGTAGTAGGTGTCGTGGAGCACGAGGTCCACCGGAATCGACGCGAGGAAGACGCCCGTCACGCCGCCGATGATGAAGTTCGAGACGAAGCCGATACAGAACAGCATCGGCGTCGTGAGGCGAATCTTCCCGTTCCACATCGTCGTGATCCAGTTGAACGTCTTGACCGCGCTCGGTATCGCGATAGCCAGCGAGACGGCCATGAACGAGGCGCGAAGCCGGGGGTCGATACCCGTCGCGAACATGTGGTGCGCCCAGACGCCGAACGAGAGGACGCCGATGGCGAGCGTGGAGTAGACGACGAACTTGAACCCGAAGAGCCGACGGCCCGCGAAGCGCGGGAGCACGAGGCTCACGATACCCATCGGGGGCAACACGAGGATGTACACTTCGGGGTGGCCGAAGAACCAAAACAGGTGCTGCCAGAGAATCGCGCCGCCGTCGACCGAGAAGAACATCGTGCCGAAGTTCCGGTCGAGAAGCAGCATCACGATGGCGCTGCCGAGAAGCGGGAACGCGAAGAGGATGAGCCCCGACTGGGTCAGAATCGTCCACGAGAAGATGTCGAGGTTCGCCCACGAGACCTTCTCGTTACGCTCCGTGAAGATGGTCGCGATGAAGTTGATCGCACCCATCGTGGCCGAGACACCGGAGAGGTGCAGGCCGAGGAGCATCAGGTCGACGCCGGCGTTCATCTGGTTGCCGGAGCCGACACCGGCGGAAAGCGGCGTGTACATCGTCCAGGCCGTCTGCGCCGGGATGACGTCCGGGATGGGGAAGAACCCGGCCCAGATGAGCAGCGCCGCCGGCGGCAGGAGCCAGAAGGCGATGGCGTTGATACGCGGGAACGCCATATCGTCCGCGCCGATGAGAAGCGGGATAAAGTAGTTCGAGAACGCGGCGATGATGGGCGTCCCGAACAGGAACAGCATCGTAATCCCGTGGCTTGTGAGCAACGAGTTGTAGAACGTGTTCGAGATAAGCGTCATCGACGGGTCGGCCAGTTCAATCCGCATCAGGACGACCATGAGACCCCCCACGGCGAACGCGACGAGCGCGTATGCGCCGTAGAGCATCCCGATGTCCTTGTGGTCGACCGTCGTCAACCAACGGATGACCCCGGATGGTTTCTCCTCCGAGACGTACTGCTCTGCGGTACCACCGACCGTGCCTCCGCCCGCGAGCGGAGTGTACGACCGCCAGTCTTCGACCCGCGCGAGCCACGCGGCGACGGCGATGAGGAAGACCCCCATGAGCACCGTCAGTGCTAACTGTCCGTTAACCTCCATGGAAGTGCCTGAGTAGTGCAGGGTAATGAAAGATTCGGGACTGCCCTGCGATTCGAGGTGCTTTAAGCCGTCTCGTCCGCGGCTTCGACGGCGTCGTCATCCGGCGATTCTTCGAGCTCGGCCGCTCCCTCGCTCTCTTCTTCGTGAAGCGGCTTCGCGCCGGGAACGGTCGCCTGTCCGGGCGCGTAGACGGTGCCTTCCTTCTCGGAGCCCGCGATGGCCTTCCCCGAGAGGTAGGTGAGCGCGGCGAGGAGTACGAACGGCGCGATGAGGAGCGTGTACTGGAGCCCCGACGTGAGCGATTCGAACCCAAACGGATTGACGAAGGTGAAAGCCACCACGAAAAACAGGATGATGGCCAGCGGAACCATGTTGACCGTGAGGTCGAGGATGGTCTCCTTGTCGAACGTCTTGGTTGCCATATCGAGACACTCGGGGACGCCGTTCAAATAGATTGTTGGTTTCTCGTCCGTCCGGGGTGGGTTGGGACGGTCGCGCGGTCGTCCGCAGGGTCGTCCGCGGCGGTCAGAAGGTCTGTCGCTGCTCGCGGACGAACAGTTCGAAGACGATGCCGCCGACCGCCAGCAGAATCGCGGCCGCGATGACCGCGTAGCCGCGGGTGACGAGGGCGATGTCGGTGAACGCGAGTCCCGCGCCGAACGCGAGGAAGATGACCGCAAGCGCGGTGACTGCGCGAATCGTCGAGGTGACGTAGCCGGACTCCTTGAGGATGCCGACGACGCTCCCGCCGAACAGGAGCAGTCCGCCGACGGCGAGTGGAAACAGGCCAAACAACAGACCCAACTCGGAGATGGGTATCCCGAGCGCGATGAACACGGGCCACGGACTGGCCGTGCGGTACTGGTCGGAGAGTCCCGGCGCTTCGTCCATACCCGCCCGTTGGACTGTGTGGTAACAAGCCCTTCGGAACCGAGACTAGCGCAGGGAGATGCCCTGCCGAGTGAGGAAGTCGCTGACCGCACGAATCTCGACCGGGCTCCCGATGATTCGGCACGTGCCGCCGTCCTTTCGGTGGACGGAGACGATGAACTCCGCTTCGAGGTCGTCGCGCACGCTCTCCAAGAGGTCGCAGGGGAGCACGATTTGCGTGCTGTCGCGGAGCGTCCGGGGGTCGGGCATCGGTGTTCATCGGGCGGTCGAAGGGGTCGTGTATAACCGTGCCGAAACTCGTCTCTCCGCGCACGCGAGACCGGCGCGATATCCGACGCGTCGGCGAGGCGGAATCTGCCGCGCGGAAGGAAAGGGTTTTTCGACGGACGCGGCGGAACTGTTGACGATGGGACTGGAGGAGGAGATCGAAGATATCCGCGAGGAGATATCTAACACGCCGTACAACAAGTCGACCGAGGCGCACATCGGTCGGCTGAAGGCGAAACTCGCGGAACTGAAAGAGAAACTCGAAAACCAGAGCTCGGCCGGCGGCGGCCAAGGGTACGCCGTCGAGAAGACCGGCGACGCCACCGTCGCGCTCGTCGGCTTCCCCAGCGTCGGCAAATCGACGCTCATCAACGCGCTCACCAACGCCGACAGTGAGACGGGCGAGTACGAGTTCACGACGCTCAACGTGAACCCGGGGATGCTGAAATACAAGGGTGCGAACATCCAGATACTCGACGTGCCGGGCCTCATCGAAGGGGCCGCGGGCGGGCGCGGCGGCGGGAAGGAAGTCCTCTCAGTCGTCCGCACCGCCGACCTCGTCGTGTTCATGCTCTCGGTGTTCGAGATAGAGCGCTACGAGCGACTGCAACGGGAACTCTACAACAACAAGATTCGGCTCGACACGTCGCCGCCGAACCTCTCTATCAACAAGAAGGGCAAAGGCGGCATCAACGTGACCAAAAGCGACAGTGTCGACCTCGAAGAGGAGACCATCAAGGGCATCCTCCGCGAGCACGGCTTCGTCAACGCCGAAGTGACCCTCCGCGGCGAGACGACCATCGACGAACTCGTCGACGGCATCATGAAAAACCGCGTCTATCTGCCCTCTATCGTCGCCGTCAACAAGGCCGACCTCATCGACAAGGACTACCTTCCGACCGTCGAGGAGAACCTCCGCGAGGTCGGTCTCGACCCCGACGAGGTCACGTTCATCAGCGCCGAAGCCGAGAAGGGACTCGACGCGCTCAAAGAGGAAATCTGGGACGCCCTCGGGCTCATCCGCATCTACATGGACAAACCCGGCCGCGGCGTCGACTACGACGAACCGCTCGTCCTCCGCGAGGGCGACACCATCGACGACGCCATCCACGAACTCGGTGCCAAACTCGACGAGCGGTTCCGGTTCGCCCGCGTCTCCGGCCCGAGCGCGAAACACGACGACCAGCAGGTCGGCCGCGACCACGTCCTCGCAGACGAGGACGTGCTTCGAATTATCGCCCAGCGGTGACGACCGACTCGGCGGCTCGGTCGGCTTCGCGGTCGCCCGCGCGCCGCCGCCTCCAGCTATTCCTCGTCTTCGTCCTCGGTCTCGTTCCGTGGTCCGTCCAGACGTTCACGACCGGAGCCCTCACGCTCCTGTTCCCGTGGGGGATCGTTGGCCCCTCGACCGGGAGCGTGACGACCATCACCGACTTCTTCCTGCGGTTTACGATGGGGCTTCCGGACTACATCCTCGTGTGGCCGGTCGGCGTCGCCTGTTATCTCGTCGCGCTCGGAAGCACGCTCTCGGGCGCGCTGTTCGACCGCGAGGACGTTCGACTCACCGCGGCCGGGCTCGCGCTCGCCGGCGTGACTCAGTTAGAGGTCGCCCGCGGCTTTTCGATCCAACCCGGTCGAACCGCGTGGCCGGTCGGTACCGTTCTCCTGTGGGCCGTGGCAGGATTCATATATTGGTCACGCGTGGGCGGGCGCGACCCCCGGTGACGCCGCTTCAGTCGTCCGCGGCCGTCTTGGGGCGGTAGTTTCTGCTGACGGCCTTCCACGTCCCGGTCTTGAAGCGGTAGTAGTTCAGCGCCGCCGGAATCGTCGTCTCGGCGAGGAACGCCAGATAGAGTCCGGTGAGCCCCAGCGAAGTGACGGAGCCGATGTAGGTGAGTGGAATCGACCCGAGGAACATCCCGACGAACTGGCTGCCGAACGTCCAGCGGGTGTCGCCGCTGGCGTCGAGCGGACCCGCGGAGCCGCCGGAGACGCCCTGTAAGATGACGGCGATACAGGCAACGTAGACAAGGTCGATGGCGATGGGGACCGCCGGGTCCGCCGGGTTGTCCACGAACCCGAGGACGATAGGGCGGGCGAATATCGCCACGAGCGCCGCCGAGACGAGGTACGTGGCGACGGCGAACCGAATGACTTCGTTGCCGTAGACCTCGGCGGTCTGTTCGTCGTCTTTGCCGAGCGCCTGCCCAACGAGACTCGACGACGCTAGCCCGAAGCCCCAGCCGGGGGTGTTCATCAGGCCCCAAATGCGGCGGGCGATGACGAACGCCGCGACCACGTCGGGCCCGAAGCTGTCGAGGATAGCGAGCATCGGGAACTCGGCGACGGTCCAGACGAGTCCGCGACCCATCACGGGAAGTCCGATTTTCACGAGGTCGATGAGCGTCCCGGGGTCGACGAACGACCCGAACGGATCGATGGTGACGGGGAACGCCCCGACGCCGGGGAGCGACCCCCGCGACAGGCCGACCGCGAACGCGCCGGCGACGACGACGTTCGAGAGGACCGTTCCGAGCGCCGCGCCCTCGACGCCCATGTCGAGGCCGAAGATGAGCACCGCGTTGAGGACGATGTTGATGACCGCGCCGCTCGCTCGGAGCGTCATCGCGGTGTACGCGTCGTCGGTGCCGACGAGGACGCGGCTTCCGATGAGGTTCAGGCCGGCGAAGGGGACGCCGAGACCGACGATTCGGAGGTACGCCGCCCCGAGTTCGATGGCCCCTTGATCGCTGCTCAGCACGGAGATGAGCTCGGTGGGGAACAGCCAGAAGACGGCCGTGACGGGGAGCGTGGCGACGACAGTTAAGAGCGCGCTCGACCGCACCGCGAGTCCTAACTGGTCTATCGCGTCCGCGCCGAAGCGCTGGGAGACGAGTGCGATGGTTCCCCCCGCGATACCGCCACCGAGTGCGAAGGCGAGCCCCCAGTACGGCCCGGCGAACCCGACGCCGGTGATGGCGACGGTCCCCGAGGCGATCCCCACCATCGCCACGTCGACGGCGTTCTTCGACATCCGGGCGATGCCGGTGACGACGCGGGGCCACGAGAGGTCGGCGATACGGACGGCGCGCTCACGGTCCAGGAGACCGAGCCGGGCGAGCGCGAGCCCGATGCCGAGGATGAGGAGGCGAACGGGGTTGGGGACCGGAGACACTGCTGAATCGTAACTTCGGGGAGTACTTATGCACCTCGCAACGGACCGAAAAGTTCCGGTAGACGGCGTGTGGCAACCATCGACGGTGGGTTCCGCGTTCGGTACGTTTTTCGCCGACGCGACACATCACTCGGGTATGTCCGGAACCCTCGACCACGTGATGATTCGCGTCGAAGACCTCGAGGAGTCGCTCGACTGGTACACGACCCATCTCGGCTACGAGGAGAAGGGTCGCTGGGAGGCCGACACGTTCACCAACGTCTACCTCGGCCCCGAGGACCTCCACGAGGAGGGCGCGGTCCTCGAACTCACCTACAACCACGGCGACCACACCTACGAGATGGGCGACGCGTGGGGCCACATCGCGGTCCGCGTCCCCGAGGACGAACTCGAATCCTCCTACCAGCAGCTCATGGACGAGGGCGTCGAGGACTACCGCGACCCCGAGTCCTGCGGCGGCCGCTACGCGTTCGTCAAGGATCCCGACGGCCACGAAGTCGAAATCGTCAAGCGCGACCACGGCGCGAAGTGGAGCCTCGACCACACGATGATTCGCGTCGAGGACGCCGACGAGGCGCTCGGCTTCTGGACCCGTAAGTTCGGCTACGAACACACCGGCCGCTGGGAGTCCGACACCTTCGCGAACTACTTCATGAAGCCCGAGGGCGCGGCCGAAGAGGCGATGGCCGTCGAACTCACCTACAACTACGACGGCCGGAGCTACGAGATGGGCGACGCGTGGGGTCACCTCGCAGTCAGCGCCGACGACCTCCACGACTACTGGGAGACGCTCATGGAGCGCGAGGCCGAGGACTACCGCGACCCCGAGTCCTGCGACGACATGTTCGCGTTCACGAAGGACCCCGACGGCCACGAAATTGAGGTCATCCCGTCCGACTTCGAGTCACCGGAATAACATATAGTATTTTCAACATCGGTCTTTTCTTGTCTTTTAATTGAACGTTCGTCTTGTAAGACATTCTCGTTAGAGATATTTTCCACAAAGTATTTACTTCGGCTCAGGAGAGTCGCTTTCGTACCCCTACCCAAGGTGAAAGTCAGCGAGTAATCCCGCGCCCGACCTACCCACGGGCGAACGGGGTAGAAAGCTGTTTCGCCGCTTATAGACACATCTATAACAATGACAGCAAACAAACAAGTTCGCGCGGTTCTGCTCGCTGCGCTGATGGTTTTCTCGGTCTTCGCCGGGTCCATCGCGTTTACGGGCACTGCTGCCGCATCGGCTACGTCGGCAACGGTATCTTCTGATACCGTCGACAAAGGCCCATCTGCGTCCGTTGAAGTCACAGTTGACTCCAGCGGTAACGACAGCGTTCACGCATGGCTTGATCTGAACGACGACGGATATTATAACTCCAGTGAACCATCCACTACGGAGTCGTCTCCGTCCGGAACTAACGACATCCTTTCGCTCTCTATCCCGCAGAGCGTTTCTACGGGCGACTACAACGTCTCTGTCGCAGAGAGTGCAAGCCTGACCGCAGGTACGACGCAGCAGGAGGTTTACGATGAACTCACCATCAACACCGCCAACCCTGCTGACTTCGGCTCCGCCATCCACTACGACGACGGTACGCCGAAGGTCGAAGTTGCCTTCGACGAAGACGTCTCGGTCGTCGAGATGAACGTCACCGACGGCGAGACGAACCTCTCGCAGTCCGCGTCCGTCTCCGGCGGACAGGTCAACGTCACCCTCAGCCAGGTCTACACCGAGGACCTCGAAGTCACGTACAACGTGACCGACTCCTCCGGTAACGCGGCCACCGGCACCGAGGACGTTACCTTCGCGCCCGTCTACGTCGCGAACAACTCCAACAACACGGCCTACCAGGGCTCCACCGTCGCGGTCGTCGCGGGTGCGACGAACACCGACGTCGAAGTGGAGGGCACCGACGACGACAACAGCTACCAGTTCTCCGGTTCCACCGGCGAGAACAGTCAGGTCTTCCTCTTCGAAACCGAAGGTAAGGCCCTCGACACCTACGAGTTCACCATCGGCGGTGCGCAGCAGGCCCAGGTTGCCGTTCGCGACCTCGGCTTCGAGCTCACCGTTGACGACCTGAACATCACGACCGATGACGGCATCGAAGGCACCGTCTCGGCCAACGCGGGCGGCCGCACCGTCGACGTCGTCGCACTCGACGACAACGGTGACGAGGTCGACGGCACCGAGACGACCGTCACGCTCAACGGGCAGGGTGAAGCCGACTTCAACCTGAGCTCGGTCGAAACTGGCGAGTACACGGTCGAAGCGACCGACGCGTTCTCGGGCGTCACGCTCGAGTCCGACACGGTCACCGTCTCGAAGGCCAAGGACTCCTCGGGTGACTTCACGTCGTCCGTCATCAGCGAACAGGTCGGCGACGTCGCCGAAATCACCGTCACGCTCGACGGCACCGACGACGCGGAGATTCAGATCGGTGCGAACGAGCTCGGTTACAGCGCCAACGTCTCTGTCACCGACGACAACAACGACGGCGAGGTCGTGCTCCTGTTCAACACCTACGCGCCGAGCAAGACCTCCTCGTTCGACGTTGACGACAGCGACGACGAGTACACGGTTCAGGATATCTCGACCGATATCTCCGGCAGCGACACCCTCGACGCCGGCGACTACGACCTCGAAGTCTCCACCGGCGGCGACGCGGACAACGTCGCGACGCTCGTCCTCGAAGAGCGCAGCACCGAGAGTGTCTCCACCTGGACGGCACCCACGGGTGCTGACATCACCGAGACCGAAGACGTCTACGACGCAATTGAGAACGAGAACCTGACGCAGACGGACTCGCTGGCGAACGGCGACGTCGTCGTCACGCAGGTCACCGCGACGGGCCTCGAAGGCGCGTTCGACGCGTCGAACTTCGACGCCCTCTCGGGCACGCAGTTCAACCTCACGGTCGAGCAGACGAACCCCGGTCCGAACCGCGACGCGAAGGTCCTTGGTATCAACAGCTCGAGCGCCACGATCATCGCTGACGGTGCCAACGACACGTACTTCATCGTCTACGACCTCGACGACATCTCTGCTTCGCGCACGGACTACTACGACAACACCTCGACGCTCTACGAAGTCGAGGACGACGACGCGTTCAACGCGACGTTCACCGTCCTCGAAGACGGTGACCTCGCCGAAGACGACGAGTCGGCCTCCGACGAGTTCGAAGTCGTCGAACCCGAACTTGAACTCGACCAGGACGAGTTCGCAGTCTCCAACGCCGCCGAGCAGTCCATCTCGGGCACGGCCACTGTCGCCCCCGGAACGGAACTCACCATCCGCGTGAAGTCCGACGGCGACACCCAGCCGCGCTTCCTGAAGACGGCTTCGGTGTACGTACAGGCTGACGGTACGTTCTCCTCCGCGTTCGACTTCTCGGAGCAGAACGTCAACGACACGTTCGAAGTGACGGTTTCGGTTGACTCCGGCACGGCCGCTGACGCGACCGCTGACGGCATCGTCGGCGAAGCCATGGAGACGACCACGGCCGCGGAGACGACCACGACCGAGGAATCCACGGAAACGACCACCACGGAAGCGTCGACCGAGGAGTCCACGGAAACGGCAACCGCGACCGAAGAGCCGACTGAGGAAGCCACCGAGGAGACCACCGAGTCCAGCACGCCTGGCTTCGGTGTCGTTGTCGCCCTCGTCGCGCTCGTCGCCGCTGCGCTCCTCGCAGTCCGCCGCGACAACTAACGACCGCTAATCCACTACCGGGGTTCTCCCGGTCCCCTCAACACTTCTTTATCGACTGCCTACACAGCGGCGGCGCTGTGCGGTCGGTCGGACGGCCCCCGTGCCCGGAACGACAAGGGATTTATTCGCTCCACCGCATCAAACACGTATGCCCGGTCTCCTCTCCGACATCCTCGCGTGGGTGGTTATCGGAACCTTCGTCGCCGGCGCGGTCGTCAACGGGCGGAACCGCGACCTCGGGCGGCGGGTGATGTCCGCAGCGTGGGTGTTGTTTGCGGTCTTCTGGCTCCAACTCATCCCGCATTTCACGCTCGTTCACAAGAGCTACATCGAGGGTCTGTTGACCATCGCCGCCGTCCCGGCGTCGCTTTACGCCGGGTGGCTCCTCTACAACGGCCGCGACACGCTGTTCGTCCTCTCGCGGGCCGTCGCCGCCATGGGTGTGGTCTACCTCCCCTTCGAGACGATTCCCGCGCTGACGCTGTTCGGGACGACGATCCCTGCTCCCCGCGGCATTCTCATGGAGTCCGTCGCGGCGCAGACGCGCTTCCTCATCGAATCGCTCGGGTACACGCCGCAGATGATTCCCGGCGACGAGGGCTACCTGAACACGTTCCTGTGGATGCGGGGCTCTCACCGAATCGAAATCTCGGTCGTTCTCGCCTGTACCGGCCTCGGGAGCATCGCCATCTTCGCCGGCCTCATCGCCGCCGTCGACGCCCCGATGCGCCGGAAACTCCGCGGACTCGCCATCGCCGTCCCCATCATCTACGCGCTGAACCTGCTTCGGACGACGTTCATCACCATCTCGGTCGGCAAGCAGTACTTCCAACTGTTCGTCGACGAAGTGCTGTTCCTCTTCGGCTCGTCGGACCCCTACATGGTGTCGTTCTTCATCTCCGACCGCATCATCAGCCAGGCGCTCGCGGTCGTCGCGCTCGTCGGCATCACGTATCTCGTCGTACAGGAGGTGCCGGAACTCCTCACCGTCATCGAGGACGTGCTCTACATGGTGACCGGCGAGGAGTACGACCTCAGAAGCGAGTTAGGGCTCGACGGGCGAGCGTAGTCGGTCCGTCCCGTTTTCTCTTCAGTTTTCGTCGTCGAACAGTTCCTCGGGCGCGCCGCCGAGCGCCGAGAGCGCGTCGGCCTCGACGTGGTGGACCTCGCCGGGGATGACGAGCATGTGCAGCGGTTCGCCGAAGTCGCGCTCGGCGAGCGCCGACAGTCGGTCCGCGGCGACGACGGGGTCCGGACTCCCGGCCCGGCAGACGGCCACGCCGAGGGCGTCGCCGTCCCAGTGTTCGGCGAAGAGTTCGGCGGCGTAGTCGGCGGTCATGTACTGGTCGCCGTCGACCTCGACGCCGCGGCGACCCTCCCAGTCGACCTTGATGTCGAGGTAGACGAGCGTATGCAAGCCGAGTTCGCGGTTCGCTTCGAGGGAGTCGACGACGCTCTTCGGCACCGGGTCGCCGCCGTGAACGTACGGGAACGGGAGCGTCACGGCTTTCCCGAAGCGGTAGTTCTGGAGACCGGTCAGACCGCTGGCGGCGGACTGGGCGGTCACACCGTGGATGAGTCGCGTCTCGATACCGCGTTCTTCGGCTCGGAGACGCAAGTCGACGTGCGTGGTCGAAATCATCGTGTCGCCGGCGGTGAGGAACGCGACGTGGTCGTCTTCCGCGGCGTCGAGTATCGGTTCTGGGTCCTGTTCGACGCCGGCGCGGTCGCGGACCTCGATGTCGATGTCGTGGTAGGATTCGAGTTCCTCGACGGTCGCGCCGACGAGGTGACTCGTGTAGAACTCAGCGAAAGCGCGGTCGGCGTCCGCGAGCGCCTCCCGCCCTTCGACGGTGATGGAGCGCTCGTCGTACAGACCGAGACCGATGAAGGTGAGCATGTTCGTGTTCTGTCGCGGGCGATGATAAGCGGCGTGACCTCCGGTGAGTCGGCCGATACCCATTGTGTGAGATTACCCAACACACTTTATTGTAGTGGAGGAAAATATTACCTCCGTATGTCAACCGATAGTCGTACACTAGAGACGGAGATGTTCGGACGCGCGGTGCGATTCGACTACTCGGAGCGGTGGGTAGGCTACTCGCTTTTCCTCCTCAGAGTAGTGATGGGGTGGACGCTGTTCCAAGGTGGCATCACGAAGCTCGTGACGTATCTCGATGCGGACCCCTCGAACAACTGGACTGCGGCGGGCTACCTCGCCAACGCGATTCCCGAGGGGAACCCCCTAATGGGGCTGTGGAGTTCGATGGCGGGGAGTCCGCTCATCGACATGCTGAACATGTGGGGCTTGACACTCGCTGGATTAGCCCTCATCCTCGGCGCATTCGTCCGGTTCAGCGCCTTCTGGGGCGCGGTTATGATGCTGTTCTACTGGGCAGCAGCGCTCGAAGGCGGCATCCTCGCGGGGCTTCCGCTGGCCCACGGTTGGGTCGTCGACGACCACATCGTCTACGCGGTGTTGCTGTTCGGCCTCGGCGCGTTTGGCGCGGGCCGCATCCTCGGCGTCGACGCCTACCTCGAAAACATGGAGTTCGTGCGGCGTAACCGGTGGATGAGTCTCGTTATGGGCTGACTTCCACACGGCGGCGACCACTTTTTTGAAATCTCTCGTGGACGGACCCGACGGAACTTTCTCGACTGCCGCGTTTCGTTCGACTGATGTCGATTCCTCGTGCGACAGTTTCCTGTCCGACGTGCGGCCTCGAAGAGCGCTTCTCGAAGCTCGCGGACGCGCGTCTCCGAATCGAAGAACACCGCGCGGAGACCGGACACGACCCCACGTGGGAGTTGGGTCGGTTCGCACCCGGTGTGGAGAAGATGGGCGACGACGCGGGCGTGTGCGGCGTGAACCCCGACACGGACCGCTGAGTCGGTGGGCCGCAGACTCGAATTCTGTCCCTCCGCCCGTCGAGCGTCGAGTCAGCGGATATGAGATTCATAACAATACGACATTCCCTCGAACGAGTGGGTATGTGGTGCGAACGCTGCGGACGAGATACGACGGTCCGGAGACACGCGGTAGACGAGTTCACGGGATTCCTCTGTAGCGACTGTCGCGTGGTGTGGGACCGATTTACGTCGGCGTAATCGGTGGGCCGGACCCGAACTCCCCGGCGTCGTCGCCGATAGCTACTTTTCGACACGGTCGATAGCTGTGTCCGATGGTCAACGGAACACGAGTCGCGGCTGTGGACGATGTCCCCGAAAACGGGTCGTACCTGTTCACCGCGGAGGACGCGTATTCGCGGACGAAAGAGCTCATCCTCGTCCGGTGCGACGACGGGCCGGGCATCGAAGCGTGGCCGAACACGTGCACTCACGAGAATCAGCGGTTCGACCGCGGGACCGGCGCGGCGATACGTGACGGCGAGATTATCTGTCCGAAACACGGGTCGATGTTCGACGCCTGTTCCGGTGCATGCGAAAACGGCGAAGCGGCAGGTACCGCTCTCCCGGACGTGGACATCGCAGTCGCCGATGGCGACGTTTTCCTGACCGACGACGAGTACACCTATCTCTACGAGGGCGCGGCGGAAAACGGTGAAGACGAGGACGACGACGAAGACGACGATATCCCGAGTTCGACGTCACACATCGGGTTTTGAGCGTCCCTTCGGCGTCCCCGTTGATTGGGTCGTCCGTCACCCCGAAAGTCGGACGATGACTGACCAGTAGAAACAGACGGTCGGCGAGTACCAAGCCGAACCCTCGGAGTTGCTCTTCGTTCCGGCCCGCTCCGTGTCGCTCAGAGCCAAGAGGGCCGCCGAATCTCGACGTTGTGGTCCGGTGCGGTCTCGGTCGTGGCTTTCGGAACGCCTTCTTCGCCGACCGGCCACTGTCCCGAGTCTGCGGTGTACGACGAGCATGGTCTACCCACGCTCGGTGCAACTGACCGACGAGAATGGCCGTCAAACACGCTGCAAAAGGGGCGACAAAGGGAACCCCCGCGACGGTGGCTCATCCATGGGAACCCCACCACCACGCTGATTTGTCGGGACACCCTCCACGCCGCGAGGCATGTCAGTGTACGGCCACAGTAGCCATAACTGTTTATCCAATTGTCATGTTTGATGACGATCTGAGAAAGCGAGTAATCGCTGCCAAGCCAAAGCGATGGGGGCTCGCGACAGTAGCCATTGTCAGAGGCACCCACCACTAGTGTATGTCTGGCTACTGTGTATGTCGCGAGCTACCTAGGAGAACGCGCGATTCTAACATAATTGTTTATGTGGTATTCATGCTCTGAGATTGTTAGAAACAGTAATTAGTTGTCAGTATCGTCGTTCGGTTTTGCGAGGATGTGTGGATTTAGCGGAATTTCGTGAGTACGGTGAGTTCACATCGTGTTGTCGAGGAGCTCGGTTGGTCGATTAATGGACACTGCGCCGGATCGTCTTCCGCTGCTGACTGAGTACGGAGTGATCACGCGCGACCACCGCCAAACCGGAGACCTCTGTCTCCGAGGTTAAGTTGTGGGATGATGAAGGAATCAGTAGAAGCCCGTGGAGGGGATTGTGAACCACACTCGCAACGCTCCACGTTGCTCGCTGGCTCAAATCCCTCCACGCGAGGCTCTTCAATCGTACTGTGTTCGGTAGAAAGAGCCGGTGGAGGGCTCTCAACTGAACCTTTACCAGCCCATCGACTGTCGATTCTCACATGCCTTCCGACCCGAAGCAGTCGGTCGCGACCCTCCGGAAGAAACTCCGGAACGGAACCCGCGGCGGCTGTGACCGCGACCGCGAACTCCTGCTCGACTTCTCGGACGAACTTCGCCTGCTGCGCGAAGACTACGGTCACTACCGACACGAGAAGCTCCTCAGGCACAACGTCCGCATCAGCGAGAACGCGGAGACGTGTCTCCATGAGACGCTCGTGCGGGAACGCGACGGCGATGCCGACGACGAGGAGACGTTCTACGACGCCAAGGACGCCGCGAAGGTCGTCGTCCGCTGGATTCACAGCACCTACGACATCGAAGACGGCTCCCAAGAGACGAACCGCGACTACCGCGTCGCCTTCCGACTCTTCGCGAAGCACGTCACCCGCGGGGACGACATTCCGGACACGCATTCGTGGATTTCGACGAAGACCAGCCGAGACTACCAGCCCGAACCCGACGAGGCCGACATGCTTGACCTCGAACGCGACGTCGAGCCGATGATCGAGGCGGCGCGGAACCCCCGCGACAAGGCGCTCATCGCGCTGCAGTTCGAGGGCGGCTTCCGCGGCGGCGAACTGTACGACATGCGCGTTGAGGACATCACGGACGGCAAGCACTCGCTGAAGGTCCGCGTCGACGGGAAGCGCGGCGAACACGACGTCCACCTCATCGTGGCCGTCCCGTACGTCAAGCGCTGGCTGGCCGAACACCCCGGCGACCACGAAGACTACCTCTGGACGAAGCTCACCGAACCCGAGCGGTTCAGCTACACGCGTTTCCTCCAGTGCTTCAAGGCCGCGGGCAAGCGCGCCGAGATTCGAAAACCCGTCACGCCGACGAACTTCCGGAAGTCGAACGCCTACTGGCTCTCGACGCGCGAGAAGTCCCAAGCGTTCATCGAGGACCGACAGGGTCGCGCCCGCGGGTCGCCCGTCATCTCCCGGTATGTCGCGAAGTTCTCCGGCGAGACACAGGAGATTCAGTACGCGGCGATGCACGGTCTCGAAGCCGTCGAGACGGAGACGAAGGAGCTCGCGCCCGTCACCTGCCCGCGTTGTGAGAAGGAGACGCCGCGGGAGCGCGGCTTCTGCATCCATTGCAACCAGTCGCTCGACATCGAGTCGAAGGAACTCCTCGACCGCATCGGCACCGCCATCGACGACAAGGTGGTCGAGGCGGACGACGCCGACACCCGTCGGGACCTGCTGCGCGCTCGGCGGACGCTCGACGAGCGCCCGGCGATGATGGACACCGAGGAGCTTCACGAGTTGGCCTCTCGATTCTCTCTTTCCGACGAGGCTTGAAGCGCGATTTCGAACACGCGCCCGATGTCGTCGTCTTTGAACTGCTCGTAGAGCCGCTCGAATAGCTCGCGCTCCTCATCGGTCAGGGTGTCGCGCGGCGGCGACTCGGCGCGGCTCATGGGTCGACCCTCCGGTTGGGGCGGTGGGGACAGTCGCGGCGTTCACCGTCCTCGTCGGGACCGCGGTTGGCCGCCCGACCGTGGCCGTACTCCGTGCGGTCCGGGCCGACGGTAATCCAGAAGCCGCAGACCGTGCAGTAGGCGGTGTGGTTCGGATTCGTCACCGGGACGAGGTGGTCCGGGAGGTCGGTGTCGGCGTCCTCGTCGACCTCGGCCTCGAAGCGCCCGCAGTTCCCCCGCGGCGGGACGGCCTCGGTGGGAATCATTCGTCGCCTCCGGCGAGGTTGTACTTGCGGACGATGAGTCCGTCGCGGAACTCGCTGGCGCGTTCGGCGGCGGCTTCCAGCGCGGTCGCGAGCGCTCGGGCCTGTTCGGGCGTGAAGGTCGTCGCCGTACTGAGGCTTCGGAACTCCTCGCCGACCTCGAAGATGACCGAGCCTAGGGAGGCTTCGACGTAGAGGTGGTTCACGCGGTCTTCGACCTCTGCGGAGATGCTTTCCCTGACGGTCGTCGATTCGATGTCGAGCGTGACGGCGAGTTCGTTCGCGCCGGCGTTCGCTTGCGCGTCGGGGACCGGCGATTCCCAGTCGCTCATTGGTTTCCTCCGGTGAGGTCGCTCGCGCGAACGAATCCGAGTTCGCACCCACACGGGACGACGGTGTGTCTGCCGGGAGCCGAGGTGGTGAAGCCCTCGATGGACGTAGTGCAGACGGGGCAGTTCGATTGGTTCGGTGCTGCTGCTGGCCGTGTGACCGACGAATTAAGTCGGTCGTGCGTGTATTCGGACATGGCTTCGGAAGTCTCGATTCGGAAGCCACGTGGCGGGTGTTCCAGCACCCGTCGCACTCTACTGCTGTGCGAACATGGCTTCCAATCCCTCGTTATAGTCTATTCTACTTAACCGTTACTCAGAAAGTCTTAGTGAACAACCTTGATACCTGAACGACTATCTGTGAAGTCTTGTTAGATACCAGTAATCGGTGCAAATATGCCCATCGTAGACTCTTCATCTGATAACATGCGCAAGGCCGCTGAGTGGATGGTTCCGTCTGATGACCGAATCTTGGAACTGATTCGGGAACACGGGAATCTGACGCCGCAAGCGATTAACGAACTCGGTGGCCCTGTCCCCGATCACGCGAGTACTCGCTGCTCGAAACTCGTGAAACACGGTCTCCTCACCCGAATCAGTCGGGGTCTCTACGGTATCACCGACGACGGACTCGCGTACTTGGACGAGGAGCTGGACGCCTCGACGTTGGAGCCTGTCGACGACGAGTAGTTGTTTCTGTGGTGTTTCGCTGTTCGTGAGCACGGCACGTTAACCGAGGCCGGTTGGTTAGAAAGGGTTGGTTGGGTTGTGTCCGGATTGGCCGTATGGATATATTATCGGTCCAAATCACGTCATGTGGATCTGTTGAACTCATTCAACGTTGACATTAGAGTGAGTTGCTCCTCCCATGGTTTCCGCGGATGCTGTTGGTAACTTGCTCCCAGAAAATCGCCAGATATTATGAGGTTTTCAATAGAGACAATAGATTGAGATTCCTCATATCTGTTCTGCTAATCGTAATTCTCTGATAAACTGATTAGAACTATTGGTAGCCAGTTTGAGAGGAGATTTAATTGCTAAGCTGAAAGAAGGTTGCGAATATAAAAGATAATTATATTACTGATAATGTGTCATCGTGTGAACTTTTATCATCTAGGAGGCTGCCAATAAGACTATAAACTGCCTGGCCTTGACCAGTCGACTCATCTGAACCATGCTTGACGACGACGACGAAAATAAGTTTGAGATGAAGGGCCAGACAGAAATGAAACATCGTATTCTCAAAGCATATCTGAAACCTTGGCTCAGAAAGATCAGTCAGGTTGATTCTACCCTACTATTTGTGGACGGGTTCGCTGGTCCCGGAAGATATACTGATGACTCAGAGGGATCTCCGCTATTGGCGATGGATATGGCAGATGCCATTGTGAAATCGCTTGATCGTATTGAGGAGGTTAAGTGTGTTTTCGTAGAACTTGAACCAGAAAACCACGCGCAACTTAGCCAAGAAGTGGACGCTAAGCGAAAGAAGGTTGATGATCGAATCTCCGCCACATGCAAAGAGACTGGTTTTGAGTCTTGGGCTAATGAGTTCATTCAGGAGCACACTTCAAAGACCCCTCCACCTGGTCTAATCTTTATTGACCCGTTCGGCTATAGTGGAATTCCATTCGATACAATCTCTGAGTTGTATCAATTGCGTGATGGTGCATGGGAAGTCTTGATCACATTCATGGCTGGGAAGATGGCCCAGTGGATGGAAGATCAGAATCACAAACAAGCGATAACAAAAACACTTGGAACTCCTGATTGGGAATCTGAGATACGTCCGTCTCTGTCAAAGGACGAACGTGCTGAGAAGTTTTCATCTTTTTATCAACGACAGTTGCGAACCAAAGCTGGTGCGAGATATACCATGCCGTTTGAGATGAAAGAAGAGAGTAAGAGACAGATATGCTATTACCTTATTCATGCCACAAACAAACTTGATGGCCTTGTGGTGATGAAAGAAACAATGTATAATGCCGGCGCTGATGACAAGTTTGCATACCTTGGTCCAGATCATAGTGGGTACGATGATAGCCAGATGTCGTTCACTCAGTTTGGGGGAACTGATAACTTCGACCAACAAGTTGAGGATTTTGCAAATTCATTACACGATCGATATAAAAATGAAGAGATGTCCTTTAGAGACCTGTTGGAAGTAACATTTGACAAGAATATATTTAAGTTAACTCACTATCGTTCTGCTTTTGATATTCTTAGTGAAAGAGGGGAACTAGATGTTGTGCACAGACCACATCTGAAAGACGGAAACAAATCTAGTGGATACGGACTTGATGATTTACTACAATTCCAAAAACAAAGTTCCTTAGCTGACTACGGTTTCTAGTTTTGGTGCAGTTTCTGTTGGTAACTCACGATTGCCAAACGGCTCTGGAGACTGTCTATTTCGCCATTCAGTAAGCCAATTTGATGTTTCATCATTGGTACGCTTAATTAGTTCTTTGTCCGGCCAGAGATGAACCGGTAGCCCCAGTTCTTCGCCAATCTCTTGAACAGTTTGTAAGTGATCTATAGCATAATCAACCCACGTACTTACGTCCCTTAGCTCAGCGAGAGCGTCCGCCAGTTCATCCTCTCCAGCATCCCGTGCTGCTTCAACCGTCATATCAAAGTTCGCACCCCGTGGATTGATTGGCTCGTGGAAAATCACTGCCGGATCGCACTCCGAAATCTGCACTAGTAGTTTACGAATGTCTCTTCTGTCCATTGTTGGGTAGGTGGGACTCATACTCACAAACGTCTGGACACCTAATTCATTGAATTCTTTTAAACCTCTCAGGCGGTGCTGCGGAGCAGGTGCACTAGGTTCAATAGCTGCGACGTGCTCGTCATTCATTGACGGGATAGATGACCCAATTGTAACGTATTCACCACCCTCAACAAACACGTCATGGTCCTGCAGTGCAAGTATTGGATTCCGGGTCAACACTCTCGCGTATTCTTCATGAGTAGTGAGAGCGTCAACAACCTCTCTGGTGATCGCACCAGCTCTCCCATCCATATAACAATCTGTAGAGAACGATATGCCAACTACGCCCCGCCCGAATTCTGTTCGTTTCCACTTACGTTTTCTTGGAAGGTGTTCTCTCAGCCTTTGACCTAATTCATCACGGTACAATACATAGGACCCCCACTCTCGTTGGGTATCTTTGACACTCAATTCCTCTTCAAGCATATCTGGTCGAGTACGAATGTTTGGAGTACTCGGTACGTAGCAAAACTTACAGCCGTGCCTGCACCCGGTCGCCACGTTAACGACGTAGTCACAGAGATGCTTGGAATGGAGTCCCGACTCGCTCAGTATTGCTTTTGTTGGGTCTTCTCCGGTTCGAGTATTGTTCATTGTGTTGTTTAGTTTCACTCCTGAGTAGTTATTCGCACCACACAGTAGGCCATGATACTTTAATCAGAGATTGGTTGATAGGCACTTAAATTCCAAGTAGTCCTTGGCAACACTCTGACCAGTTTTACTTTCACTCTACTATTTACTCAACTATTAGGAGTTAGCCGATTGATACATAGTTGTGAGCGCCAATGCACCTCGAGACAGAGCGAGATCCAGATGGTGGCTGGTACGACAGAGAGATCAAACTCGTCGACGAGGATGGCGCAATTCGTGAGGAGTTCGGTAAAGATCCGCTGTTAGGCGAACTTCGTGAGGCTGAGCGTCGACACGGGCAGCGAATCAACCTCTGGCAGCAGGGTCTCGTTTGTCACGAGTGTAGCAACCAAATCAATGATCGGTTCAGCACCGACCAAGATGGTCACCTCCTGTGTTGGGACTGCGCAACGACTGTCGACCATACCGAGCGCGGCTCTCTTCGCATGGGCGTTGATACGACGAAGAGCGTCCTCAGCCAGTCGAAGCTATTCAAGAAGAGCCTCTGCGACTACGTCGTCAATGTCGCAACTGGCTGTCGACACGGGTGCAAGTTCTGTTACGTCCCAAGCACACCGGCCATCGACAGTCGAGACGAGTATCTGCAGTCACAGGCGGGCGTTGAGGACCCACAGGCTGAGTGGGGCCAGTATGTCCTCTACCGTGATGACCTCCCGGAGCGCGTCCATCAGGGCCTCCAGAAACGACCACCGGAGACATGGGAAACGACAGACCGTGGTCGAGGTATTGTTATGCTCTCCAGCGGGACCGACTGTTATCAGGATAGACGCGCCGCACAGATCACTCGCGGCGTCGTTGATGAACTCACGAGTGCCGGTGCATCGGTTCGGATTCTCACCCGAAGTCCGAACATCACTCGTGACTTCGATTTATTCCAGCGTGCTGGCGACGCCGTAAGCATCGGCACCTCGATTCCCAGCTTTGACACGGCTCTCGTGAAGGCTATCGAGCCGAATGCACCACCGCCACAGGCTCGGTGGGAAGTCCTTGACCAAGCGTTTCGGCACGATATTCGTCGCTTCGTCTCGTTCTCCCCCACGTATCCGACAATGGACCGCGATGACATCCGCGAAGCGCTCAATTGGTTCCGTGCTATCGACCCCGAGGTCGTCTTCCACGAACCCATCAACCCCCGAGGGATGAACTTCGAGCTGTGCGTTGACGCACTACGCGACGCCGACTTCGAAGCAGCAGCGTCAACGTTTGAGGAACTACTCGACCGAGAGACCTGGGTTGAGTACGCGCTTGAACAGATTCAGATGGTTCGCGATGTAGCTGCGGAACTCGGTGGACCGACTATTCACACGTGGCCCGATCGGGAACTAATCGGGTCGACGAGTGGTGAGACACGAGAGCGGTTGGTGAGAATGAAGAACAGAGTATCTGACGAAGAGTGGTGACACCCTAGAGCAAACCATGTGACAGACTCAATCAAGACAGTTGGTTAGTTACAGAAGACCAGATGAACGACGACAAAACCATGCTTAACAATTCGCAGCCGATTGTTGTCAGAAAACCAATTTCTGAATTGGTTACCCGTCTAATTCATCTGTTGAATCTTCTAAAAATGCAGCCATAATGCTGGACCATTCTCGCCTCTGTTGACTGTAGAATCGACTGACATTTTCGTTTGTATAATACATGTCCTCTGCTTGTGCAAGTGTGTATAATAAGAGATCAAGATAGACTTGTAATTCGGGGTTCTCCGATTCGGCTTCTTGGTATACTTGCCGATAGAACCGGTGCTCTCTATTGATTGTGACATCCATCTGAGAACCCTTGTGAGTCATCTCATAGAAATTCCCACTACCCAGGACGTCTATTTTTTTGTTAATTGACCGATCTCTCTGGAACCGTTGTCGTATCTCGTCTATTCGGTCTTGCTTCTCATCATCATCTAATTCTGAATCTTCTACTTCTTGGATTTGGCGCTCTTTCTCTTGCTCTTGTTCTTCTAATTCCTCTTCGGTTGGCGTGTACGAACTTGGTCGTAGTCGCTCTAGTGTTTTGTTGGCAATTTTCTCAGACGTGCTCTCTTTTCCAACATCTCTGTTATTTAAACCTGCACGAACATCTGCTCTTTCGTTTTGAATCTCACGTCCTAAGCTTGTGAGTATACCTTCTAGGCGTTCGTTTAGCTGGTCCCGAAGTTCAGGGTCTAGTGAAAATCGGCTTTTGTTTGTTTGTACCCCAAATTTATCATCCAATTCGGCTGGGAAACGGATTTCACCGCGGAAGTAGTTATATCGGTTGTCTTTGTGTAGAGTTGGAGTG
>NZ_JAMYJY010000035.1:0-32737 GCF_024136985.1 Haloferax sp. AB510 | reverse complement strand
TGGACATGGACACCGTCGAAGCGCACATGGTCGACGGCGAGACGCTGTTCGACGAGGAGTGAAACGACTCGTCGAGCCAACAGACGCGTAGCGTCTGTTATGTTCGACGAAGCGTAAGCCGGCGAGTTATTCATCAATTGAGTATGTTTTCTGGACCCGGGTTCTGCTGTCGCGCCGAATGAGATTGTTCGGAATCACCGAGACGAGACTGCGGACGGTAATTCGACTCTTGCGGCCCCAGGTCGTCCAGTTTCGACGGTAGTAGTCTCACCAGCAATTCGTTACTATACTTTTCACGGTGATACGTGACTACGATATTCGTGGTTTATAAATCATTATGGACAGTGGGGCGGGGGTGCATGCGCTCCGAGTAAGATACCGCTCGACTTGTCGGGCCTACCTATGTAGACCGAACATGGAATTAAAATTGTTCAATTCAAACCATACTGCCATCTAGGCTCTATCCTTCAAAATATTTAGATAATTTAGATAACTCAAATAATTTCAATTCTATACGTATTTTAGAGATATGTGGGTTCTATCGGCTCTAGTAAGCCAATTTAATTTATTAAAATAAACGGTGGTATAGCCGTATCTACTGATTTAATGTGTATTCTAGTTTCCCCCCACGCGGATAAAAACTCAGTAATAGAACAATACTAACGAGGCGTGGTTGACCTTGGCCACCATCCGAATATCGGTTTGTCTGTTAGCGTGACCACGGCTTCCGGCCTACACGTAACGGTCTCCGATACTATTTATACCAGAAGCGATATGGGAGTGACATGAGCCGACAGCGACAGCGCAGAGTGTTAGTCGAACTTTCCAGACCGCCGAGCCAACCCGCCGCGGAGGACAACGCATGTCGTTGACGGGGGCGTTCACGAATGCGATTCTCCCGATTCTCGGCGTCTCCGTCGTCGGCTATCTCTTGGCGCGAACGACGGACATCGACGTTGGACCGATAAACACGCTCGGACTGTACGTGCTCATCCCGGCCTTGGCGTTCCACAGCATCGCCACGACGACTCTCGACGGCGGGGAAGTCCTCAAACTCGGCGTCGGCGTCGTCAGCTACGCACTCCTTATGATCGCCATCGCGTGGGGCGTCGGCCGACTCGCCGGCGAGTCGGGTCCGCTCCTCGGCGCGCTCATGCTGGCGGCGGCGTTCCCGAACTCGGGATTCGTGGGCATCCCGCTTTCCGGGTTCGCCTTCGGCGAGGTCGGACGAACGACAGCCGTCATCTACCTCACCATCCAGAACCTCGTGGTGTACACACTCGGCGTCTACATCGCGTCGAACGGCACCGACAACGGAGTCCTCGATGCCGTCACCGAGATATTCCGACTGCCACTGCTGTACGCCATCATCGCCGGCGTCATCGCTCGCGCACTCAACCTCGTCCCGCCGGTCGACTCGGCGCTCATGGAGACCGTCGGACTCGTCGGCGACGCCTCGATTCCGGTCATGTTGCTCATCCTCGGCATCCAGCTGGCGGAGACCAACGTGTCCGTCATATCGCGGTCGCTCGCGCCGACGGCGCTGAAACTCGTCGTCGCGCCGCTCGTCGGGTTCGGCCTCGCGCTCGCGTTGGGGTTCGGCGACCCGACCGTCGCGAAGGTGTTCGTCCTCGAGTGTGCCACTCCCGCCGCAGTCATCCCGCTGGCGCTCACCATCGAGTACGCCGACGAGACGGCGGTCGACGGCATCACCGCCCCGGAGTATCTCAGCACGACCATCTTCACCACCACCGTCGCCAGCGTCGGCGTCCTGACCGTCCTCGTGGCGGTCTTGCAGGCGGGCGCGCTGTTCTGAGCGGCCCGATGACGACGGAGCGACTTCGTTGACGACGGTATTCGGCACTTTTGCCGACGCTATACCGAACTTCACATTTCGAAAATGCTGTTTTGGGCTCTCTACTCGCGTTTCATCTGCGCCCTCGAATGACGGTCTCATCGCCCGCCGCGGAGCAGTTCGGTTGAGATCTCGTAAACGGACTGTACCCGCGCGACGGTCGCTTTTCCCGCGGGACTCGCGGGAGCGCTAGCGTCACGAAGGGTCTCACGCCTATACGGAACGTATCGTACAGAACTGGGTGGTTGACCCCACGACTAACTTCTCCTCGTCTCGTAAACCGCGGACGCTGTGGAGCGGTGGTGGGTAAATATTACAGACATATGAGTGTAATGGGTCCGTCACGGACCTACAATTGTAATGTCTATCGAAGACACGGGCCGATCACTGGCGCAGAGAGTCTCCACCCTCGTGACCCCGCGTTAGATTTTCGATATGAAAATGAATGTTCGAGGGCTATTCGGTTCGTCACCACATCACACGCATTCGACGCGCGAACAACGGCTGTCGTCGTTGGTCGTCCCCCGTCCCGTCCGCGTGAGTAGAACAGTCGCTCGGGACCAACGAGCAGGAAATCCCCGTACGTCGGTCTGATTCCGCTCGTTCTCGGAGCGTCCGTCCCTCAGTCACCGCCCGATTCCGTCACGGTTCGCCCCGCGATTGTATTGGTCTATTAATAATTTACAACACGCGAACGAAACGGAGCGTCCACGTGACCGCCACTGACTCGAATAGTGACGAATCGCCGTGTGAGGCCACCTACCACTAGTTCAGTCGCGTTGTTCGTTGGCTTCGGCTCTACGCCTCCATTCTCCTCTCGAAAACAGCGTGAATCGCCCGCGAACGCTCGACGAACTTTTGACCGCGTTTCGGCCACCAAAATATTTAATAATTGATACTGTTTGACTCAACACGTCATGGTATCCGAAAAGCGGTTCGTCCAGGCGGACGACGTAGAGACGATTCAACTGGACTGGGGAACGCTGAAGTGGATGAACACGCCCGAGGTCACCGGCTCGGAGGGACTCAGCGCCGGTGTCGTGTTGCTCGAACCCGGGAAGGGCCACGAGCGACACACGCACCCCGACAGCGAGGAGATACTGTACTTCCTCGGCGGCGAGGGCGAACAGACCATCGAGGACGAGACCCGGACGGTCGGCGCGGGCGACATGGTTCACATCCCCAGCGGCGTCGAACACAGCACCATCAACACCTCGTGGGAGCCGCTTCGCTTCCTCGCGGTGTACTGCCCGCCCGGTCCGGAGGCCGTGATTCGCGAGGACGACGACGCGACGGTCTTCCCGCCCGGCGAGTTCCCGGGCAACTGATTCGCGCGGACCAGCGCCTTCTTATCGAGACCGGTTCGGTCGAGGCGGTCACCGTCGAGGACGTCCGGCCCCCGGTCGATTCTTCCGAAATATTAAAGTCGTATGCGATGGCCTGTCAACTCGGATGAAGTATACTCGTGCTGAATCACTCGACCGTATCGAATCCACGATCGAATCCGGTGACCCCGTCATCGGCGCCGGTGCCGGAACCGGCATCTCCGCGAAGTTCGCGGAACGCGGTGGCGTCGACCTGCTTATCATCTACAACTCGGGACGCTACCGGATGAACGGTCGGGGCTCGCTGGCCGGTCTCCTGCCGTACGGCGACGCCAACGAAATCGTCGTCGAGATGGGCCACGAGGTCATCCCGGTCGTCGAAGACACGCCGGTGCTCGCCGGCGTCAACGGGACCGATCCCTTCCGCGAGATGAGCGTGTTCATCGAAGACCTGCGTCGTCGCGGCTTCTCCGGCGTCCAGAACTTCCCGACCGTCGGACTCATCGACGAGGACAGCAGCTACCGGAAGAACCTCGAAGAGACCGGGATGGGCTACGACAAGGAAGTCGAGATGATTCGCGAGGCGAGCGAGCAGGGTATGCTGACGTGCCCGTACGTCTTCACCGAAGAGCAGGCCAAAGCGATGACCGAAGCCGGCGCCGACGTCATCGTCTCCCACATGGGGCTGACGACCTCCGGCGACATCGGCGCGGAGACGGCGCTCGACCTCGACGACGCGGCCGAGCGCGTGCAGGCGCACCACGACGCCGCCAAGTCGGTCCGAGACGACGTGCACGTCATCTGCCACGGCGGCCCCATCGCGTGGCCCGACGACGCGGAGTACGTCCTCAACAACACCGAGGGCGTCGTCGGCTTCTTCGGCGCGTCGAGCATCGAGCGCCTCGCCACGGAGGAAGCCATCGAGAATCAAGCGCGCAAGTTCAAGGAAATCGACTTCTGAGGGCTTTCGAGACGTTCTCGTTCGAGCGATTGCTACCGCTTCGGTAACCAGTCGTCGCGGAGGCGGTCTCGCGTACAGTCGGACTACTCGACCGCGTACACCTTCGCGTCGGTCCCGCCGAAGTACAGTCGCCCGTCGACGAGCGCCGGGCTGGACCCGACGCCCCGCCCGTCGATTTCCATGAACCACTCTTCTTGCCCGTCAGTCGTGATGGCGTGGACGCCGACGCCGTCGCCGTCCGACTGTCGGTGCGTCCCGACGTAGAGCGTGTCCTCCGTCAGGACGGGGCTGCTCCCGACCTCCAGCGCGGGCGTCTCGAAACTCCAGTTCTCAGTGCCGCTCTCGCGGTCGAAGCGGAACACCTTCGCGTGGTTCGTCGTCGGGTCGTCGAGGGTGTTGTACGGCGTGTGACCGACGTAGACGGCCTCCTCGCCGACCGCGACGGAACCCGAGATGTATCGGCCCGCCGTGTCGGCAAGCCACTCTCGCTCGCCCGTCGCCGCGTCGGCGGCGTGAACGTTGCCGTTCCAGTCGGTGAAGTACACGGAGCCGTAGGCGACCGCCGGGCTCGACCAGATCATGTCGCGGGTCTCGTACCGCCACTCGACCTCGCCGGTCGAGCGCGACAGCGCGTACAGCGCCTCGTCCGAGGAGCCGACGTACACGCGGTTGTCCGTGACCGCCGGACTGCTGACGACCTCGTCGCCGACCTCGTACTGCCACTCCGTCTCGCCGGTCTCGGCGTCGAGCGCGTACACCCATCCGGTCTCCGAGACGTTGGCCTCCTCCGCGTACCACGCGCACGCGAGGTTGTGACAGCCGACGCCGGTGTAGACCGTCCCGTCCCAGACCGTCGGGCTCCCTCGAATCAGCCCACCGAACGCCCGGGACCAGCGCTCCTCGCCGGTCTCGGCGTCGATAGCATACAGGTGCTTGTCGTACGACCCGATGTAGACGATGCCGTCGGCGTAAGCCGGCGTCCCCTCGATTCTGTGTCCGGTCTCGAAGGACCACCGTTTCTCGCCGGTCTCGGCGTCGATGGCGTACAGCGAGCTATCTGCGCTCCCGATGTAGACGATGCCGTCGGCGACGATTGGGCTCCCCCAGAACGCCCCGTCGGCCTCGAAGGTCCACTCCACCGAGGGTTCCGAGTCGAGTGGGGACACGTCGCCGATGTAGCCGGTGTTGAACCGTCCTCCGCGGAACGTCGGCCACGAGGTGACCGGCTCGGACACGGGGTGGCTCTGCGACGCTGACGCGACCGGTCGCTGACACCCCGCGGTGAACGCGAACGCGGACGAGGAGAACGCGGCGAGAAATCGTCGTCGGTTGGTCCGTTTCATGTCCCGTGTGTTCGAGTGTCACGAAATAATATTGTCGACTGACTGACGGCGACTGGGGGTGAAGAACCGACCCCGAAATGTGAGACTGAGTGCGGGGGCAGGAACTGGAACGAGAGCCGGAACAAGAACTGAGGAGAGAATCGAAACGAGAACGGACCGAAACGGAAGCGAGGTGGGAGAGAAAGAGCGCGTCGGTCGCGCCGAGGGTCGCGCGTTCGGCGCGGTCAGACGACGAGGTACTCGTCGAGGTCCTCGGATTCGAGTTCGTCCACGGTGCCTCTGTAGACGATGTCTCCCTGGTCGAGCACGTAGCCGCGGTCCGCGATGCGGAGCGCCTCGCGGACGTTCTGCTCGATGAGGAGCACCGTCAGCCCTTGGTCGGCGATTTCCGCGACGGAGTCGCCCACCGTCTTGACGATTTGCGGGGCCAGTCCCTCGGTCGGTTCGTCCAGCAACAGCAGTTTCAGGTTCGGGAGCCTGAGCGTCCGCGCGATGGAGAGCATCTGCTGTTCGCCGCCCGAGAGCGTCCCGGCCTGTTGGGCCCGCCGCTCGTCGAGCCGCGGGAACAGGTCGTACAGCTCGTCTATCGACATCGTACTCTCGCCGCCGCCGAGTCCGCCCCGACGGATTGTGTTCCACCAGCCACGGGTGATTTTCGACATCTCGAGGTTCTCCTCGACCGTCAGTTCGGAGAACAGTCGCCGACCCTCCGGGACGACGCCGATGCCGCCCATGGCGATGTTGTCGGCCGGCCAGTCCGTGATGTCGTCGCCGTCGAATCGAATCGACCCGGACCGAATCGCCGGCGGTTCGGTCCCGGCGATGCTGCGGACCGTCGTCGTCTTCCCCGCGCCGTTGCGGCCGAGGAGCGTGACGACCTCGCCCTCGTCGATGTCGAGGGAGACGCCGCGGAGGATGTGGCTCGGCCCGTAGTAGGCGTGCACGTCGTCGAGTTCGAGCAGGCTCATTGTTCCCCACCTCCGAGGTACGCCTCGCGAACGGCCGGATTCTCCCGAATCTCTTCGGGGGTGCCCTGCGCGATGAGCCGTCCCTGGTGGAGCGTGAAGATGCGGTCGGACACGTCGAAGACGATGTCCATGTCGTGTTCGACGAGGAAGATGGTCATCCCCCAGTCGGCCAGCAGGTCGTGGATGAGGTCGACCGTTATCTCGGTCTCCGTCGGCGACATGCCGGCGGTCGGCTCGTCCATGAACAGCAGGTCCGGGTCGGTCGCGAGTCCGATGGCGACCTCTAAGCGCCGCTTGTCCCCGTAGGGGAGCGAACCGGCTTCCATCCGGGCCTTCGAGTCGAGGCCGATGGTCTCCAGGATGTCGTTCGTCCGCGCTTGGACCTCGTCGAACGAGTCCCGCCGGCGGAAGAAGTTGACCCGGAACGAGCCGTGTTCGGCCGCGAACGACGCGACCTGCACGTTCTCGCGCACCGTGAGTTCGGGGAGAATTGACGCCGTCTGGAACGACCGGCCGACGCCGAGTTGGGCGATTTCGAACGGCTTCATGCCGACGAGTTCGTTCCCGGCGTAGAACACCTCGCCCTCGGTCGGACGCAGCCGACCGGTGATGGTGTTGATGAGCGTGGACTTGCCGGCGCCGTTAGGGCCGATGAGCGAGACGAGTTCGCCCTCTTCGACTTCGATGTCGACGCCGTCGAGCGCCGTGAGCCCGCCGAACTCCTTGGTGAGTCCGTGGGTTTCGAGCAGCGCCATCAGTTTTCACCTCCCGAGGAGTCGCCGGTTGAGTCGCCACCCGTGAGGGAGTCAAGCAGCTCTCTGGGCTCGCGGAGCGCGCCGGTGAGGGCGGTCGTCATCCCCCAGATGCCGTCGCGGTAGACCCACACGACCGTGGTAAACGAAAGCGAGAGCAGGAGCAGCCAGTAGTTGCCGAGCGTCGGGAAGCCGTTGACGATGCCCTTGAAGTAGAAGAACACGAACGTCCCGATGACCGGGCCGGCGAGCGTGCCGAGGCCGCCGAGGACGGTCATGACGACGACATCACCGCTGACGGACCAGTAGAGTCGCTCGACGCCCGCGAACTGGGTGTTGACGGCCATCAGGCCGCCGGCGAGGCCGACGATGGACGCGGAGAGGAGGAACGCCGCGAACTTGTAGCGCCAGACGTCGAGACCGACGAACGCCGTCCGCGTCTCGTTCTCGCGAATCGCCTTGAAGATGAGCCCGTAGGGCGACTTGCGGATGCGCGTGATGGAGACGACGACGGCGACGAAGAAGACGCCGACGAAGAGGTAGAGGTTGTTCACGATGAGTTCGCCGAGGAACCCGCCGTACTGGTGTTCCAGTTCGAAGAACCCGAGGACGGGCGACCGCGGCACTTCGAGGCCGTTTATGCCCTTCGTGATTTCCACGAGCGGTTCTCGGGCGAGGAAATAGAGGAACTGGCCGATAGCCAGCGCCACGATGGAGAAGTACACCGTGTGGAGGCGCAGGAGAATCAGCGCCGCGATTGCCCCGAGGGCGACCGCCGCCAACGTCCCGACGACGATGACCGCAAGCGGGTCGTTGTACACGTGAATCGCGAACAGCGCCGAGGCGTAGCTCGCGGTCCCGAAGAACATGGCGTGCCCGAACGAGAGGAGGCCGGTCTGGCCCAACAGGAGGTTGAACCCGAGCGCGAATATCGACCAGATGAGGATGGTAACCGCGAGTCCGTGATACCCCTGGAAGATGTCCGAGACAACCGGTGCGCGGCCGAACGCGTACGAGAACGTCAGGACGAACAGCACCGACGCCAGGAAGACGAACGACTCGGTGTGCTTGATTCCGTCCCAGGTGTCCCAGCTAATCAACGACGATTCTTCGTCTACGGTCTTGTGGATATTGTCCGTGCTCATTGTCCGACCTCCGCCGAGGGGAAGATGCCGCTCGGCCTAATCGTCAGCACCACGATGGCCAGCAGGTAGATGCTGGCCTGCGTCATGCTCGGTTCGAGTTCCGTCGCCACCGCGAAGGTGAGTCCGGCGAGCAGCGCGCCGACGACGGTCCCGCGTAAACTGCCGACGCCGCCCATGATGACGATGACCAGCGACGGGATGATTATCTCCATGCCGATTTCGGAGGTCACGTTGAACAGCGACCCCCCGAGGACGCCGGCGAGCCCGGCGTACGCGGCACCGACGGCGAATATCAGGAGGAACGGCCGACCGACGCGGATACCGAGCATCTGCGTCATCTCGGAGTCTTCGGTGCCCGCCCGCACGGCCAGCCCGTAGTCGGTGTATTTGAAGAACGCGAAGATGCCGGCGACGAGCAACAGCGTGAGCGCGACGACGAGGACGCGTATCGTCGAGGCCGCGCTCATCCCCGGCGGCGTACCGATGACGGGAAGCGAAATCGCGCCCGTGAGCCACTCGGGTCGGGGGTAGATGGTCCCCGTCCGGCCGAAGAGGATGGCGACCAGCTCCTGAGCGGCGATGAGGATTCCGAATGTCACCAACAGCTGGTCGAGCAGTTCTCGCTCGTAGAACGGTTTCGCGATCCAACGCTCCATGGCGACGCCGAGGACGAAGATGACCACCGGCGTCAACACGAGCGCGGGGACGAACCCCCAATCGAGTCCGACCTGCCCGAAGTCGCCTAAGAGCCCACCGTACTGTTCGCTCGACGCGATGAGGAGCCCGATGTACGCGCCGCTCAGGTAGAGGACGCCGTGAGCCATATTCACGTATTTGAGCGACCCGAACACGATGGATAGACCGACCGCGACGAGCAGGTACAGCGACGCGACGCTCAGCGCGATGAAGAGGAATCCGACGACACCGTCGATGTTCATCGCTTCCACCTCGGTACAGATGTGAGTAAGCACTTCATGGTGTGCACGATTATTCATGAATTCTTCAGTATGTTAATCTTGTGTTTCGCTGACTTCTGGCATGCCAGCGGGCCGCTCTCCGGATGCGACAGGGGTACGGTCCCGGGCGTCAGCGCGGCGCGAATGCAGTCGAGTGAGAGAGTGGCGTGCGCGCGGCCGAGAACACCGGTTGCCGCTCGCGGATTACCGACTGCAGAAAATGGGAGTAAGGTACGTCGTATCGAGGCTTAGTCCGGCCGTTACTCGTCTCCGTACTCGTTGTCGCCCATGGCGCAGTTGGTCGCCGGGAACTCGCTGCACTCGTAGACGAGCGGGTCGGTCGTCTCGACGATTTCGGTCCGGATGCCGAGTTCCTCGGCGCGGTCGTCGCCGACGCCCTGCACCATGTACCACGGCCGTTCGACCTGGTGGTCACACGCCCGGTACGAGGAGTCGCCCCACGCGAGGCTCCATTCGAACTCTTCGAGCGTTCGGACCACGGTCGGCGGGTGGAACGTGCCGGCCTCCTCGACGGCGGCCGCGTACACCATCATCGATTCGTAGGTGTGCAGCGAACTCTGGTTCGGCGTCTCGTCGTACTCCTCCTGGTAGGACTCGACGAACACCTGACTCGCTTCGTTGTCGGCGTTCGGGTTCCACGGCTCCATGCCGAGGACGCCCTCCGCGTCCGCGCCGAGCGGGTCGAGGGTGAACGCGCTGACGTGCGGGATGATGACGTCGATGTCGTCGGTCAGGCCGGCGTCTCGAAGCTGCGCGAGGCCGCTGGCCGCGAAGTTACCGAAGCTGGAGAAGTACAGCGTGTCGGCTCCCGAGTCTTCGAGCGCCTGAATCTGGGAGCTGTGGTCTGTCTCGCCTTCCGCGATTGCGGCACCGCCGGCGTCCTCCCACGGCCCCTGCTCGGTGAGGTACTTGCGGGCGGCGTCGCGGTTCGACTGCCCGTAGGAGTAGTCCATGTAGATGTGGAACAGCGAGCGGTCTTCGCCGAGGACCGAGGGCGCGGCCTCGCCCATCGCCATTCCGATAATCTCTGCGTGGAACGTCGGGTGGAAGTAGTATCGCGAGCAGTTCTCGCCGGAGATGCCGGCGGACGTGGAGTTGCCGCCCATGAACGGAACCTTCTCCCGCTGGGCGACGTTCTGCATCGCCATCGTCACCGTACTGGACATGCCGCCCGTCCAGAACTGGATGTTGTCCCGCTGAATCATCCGGTCGATGTTGTCCTGGGCCGTGTCGGCGCTGCCGGCGGTATCGGCCTTCGTCGGCTCGATCTGGTAGCCCATGATGCCGTCGCCACTCAGTCGGTCCCAGTAGTCGACGAGGCCGCCGCCCTCGTTCAGGTGCTTGACCGCGAGGTCGAAGCCCTTCTCCTGGTCTTGGCCGTCGGGACCCAACGCGCCGGAGGTCGGCCCGTTGAATCCGATGCTCACAGAGTTCCCTTCGGGCGGGAAGTTCCCGATGGGTTCGTAGTCTTCGCCGCTGTCGTCGCCGCCGGACGTGTCCCCGCCAGAGGAATCGTCGCCACCCCCGCCGCCGGTGTTCTCGGTCTCGGAACCGCCCCCACCGGAACAGCCCGCAAGGCCGGCCGTGAGTCCGGCCGTCCCGATTGCTTTCAGATAGCGTCGCCTGGATTCGTCAGTTAGCGCTGGTTGATCAGTCATGTTTCTTCGGAACGCTGGTAGTGACATGGTGTCATGGTATAGTTAAACTTTGTGATTATCCGGGTAGAAAACAGGTTACGAGACTGACTGCGGATGGGAACCCCCGCGCGTCGGCGCTCAGAATATCGTCTCTCGGGGCGCGACCCTCGAGTCTCGTTCTCGATTCGGAAACGGTCGTCTCACGCCGACGCTCGCATGCGGCTGTCGATGGCCTTCGCGAGCGTGAGCGCGAACTCCTCGTCGTTGATGTTGGCCGACGACTCGATGACTTCCACGTGGTCGTCGAGGTGCTCGCGCAGCGCATCGAACAGCGCCTCGTCGGCCTCGGGGTCGTAGAACTCCTCGCCTTCGGCGTCGAGCATCGAAACGCCGCCGAGCGGGAGCGCGAGCGTGGTCGGTCCGGTCGCGGCGTTAAGTTTCTCCGCGATGATTCGACCCAGTTCGGCGTTCTCCTCTGGGGTCGTCCGCATCAGTGTCACCTGCGGGTTGTGGACGTGGAACTGCCGGCCGTCGAACTCGTCGGAGATGGAGTCTTTCGGCCCGAAGTTGACCATGTCGAGCGCGCCGGTCGAGACGACCTGCGGGATGCCACGCTCGCCCGCGGCGTCGAGCCGGTTCGGGCCCGCAGCCAAGACGCCGCCGACCAGTTCGTCGGCCCACTCGGTCGTCGTGACGTCGAGCACGCCGTCGATGACGCCTTCCTCGATAAGCGACTCCATCGCCCGACCCCCGGTCCCGGTCGCGTGGAAGACGATGGTCTCGTAGCCGCGCGCTTCGAGCCAGTCGCGCGCCGTCTGGACGCACGGCGTGGTGACGCCGAACATCGTGATTCCGATGGTCGGTTTGTCTTCGGTGTCCACGTCAGGCTCGTTCGACACCATGCCGACCATCGCGAGTGCCGCGTTGGAGATGACGGTCCGCGAGAGTTGGTTGAGACCCTCGATGTCGGCGACGGAGTACATCATCGCGATGTCGTGGTTGCCGATGTACGGCTCCGTGTCGCCCGAGGCCATCGTCGAGAGCATCAGTTTCGGGACCCCCATTGGGAGCGCGCGCATCGCGGCCGTCGCGACCGACGTGTTGCCACCGCCGCCCAGACCGAGGACGCCGTCGAGTCGGCCTTCTGCGTGGAGTCGCGACGCGACGACGGCCGCACCGTCGCCCATAGTTTCGATGGCCTTGCCGCGGTCGCCGGCCTCCCGAAGCGCTTCGAGGGTGCTTCCACCCGCCTCGGCCACGGCCGCGGCGTCGGTGTCCGGGTCGATTTCAGGTTCTCCCATCACGCCCACGTCGATGAGATGCACCTCGACGCCCTGCCCTTCGAGCACGTCTCGGGCGAACCCGATTTCTTCTCCCTTGGTGTCGAGCGTGCCGACGATGACGACGCTCATCGGTCACCCGCGGTGGACCGCTCGTGTCGGGTCGGTCCGCCCCCATCGTTCGAAACCTCGACGCCGCGCGGCGTCGCCGCCGGTGCGACTGACTGTGTGCATGCGCGGTTCATACTTGCAATCGTGGCAACACTACAGACTGTAATCAATATTGGGGTCAGTCCAACGTTCACCGGCTAGTGAAGCATTGAGACATGTGGACACGACTTGCCGCCGGACAGTACATTCAAGTAACGTTAGTTCATGAGATTTGGTAGCCCAAATCAATGAGCCGACGGGAATAATGGCTATACTCCCGTTACACCTCGCCGTCCATTCGGGCGAGCGCGCGGGGAGAGAGCCGTCTGTTCGGCGCATTGGCGGGGTACACGGCTGGGTTGCCGTTCGCGAGAGCAGCGCAGTCCTGTAATCGCACAGTGACCAACGACGACAGCGACCGACGCAACACACTATGACACACGACGACGACACGACACGGGAATCGAATCCCGACGACGGCGACAGCGAGGGACTGAACATCAACCGACGCAACTTCATGAAAGTGAGCGGCGTCGGGGCGGCGAACTTCCTCGGAGCCAGCGGCGTCGCACAGGCGAAACAGCTTACCACCGACGACACGATTCGCCTCGTCGCGACGGAGGGTGACGTCCTCGCGGCGTACACGAACGAGGAGTCGGTCATCGAGGGATCGGGTCTCGCCGACGCGATATCCGACTGGCGCCAGGGTGGCCTGACGACCGACTCCCTGTTGAAGGGAATCAACAGTTGGCGAAACGGGACGGAGATAGAGACCTCGGCGGACTCGTTCTCGTGGGTCGCGACCGCGCCCTCCGAGATGGAGGACACGACCAACCCGACGCTCGTCATGCACGAGGGCGAGGAGTACGAAATCGAGCTCTCGAACGCCATGGACGAGGATATCACGTTCATGCTCGCGGACCCGACCGGTGAGGTGATGAAGTCCTTCTCCACGATGGGGGGGTCCGGTGACTCGCAGACAGTCAGCTTCACCGCCGAGTCGTCGATGGCGATGTACTACGCCGAAGAGCACCCCGAGCAGATGCGGGGGAGCGTCGAGATAACCCCGCCGCCGGCCGAAGACAACATCAGCGTCCTCATGATGGGCGGCCCACAGGGCGGCAGTCACAACGCGCCCGCCCGGCAGGTCCAGCTCACCGAGTACATGCTGAACCGGGGTATCGAGGTCCAGTACACCGACCGCCTCGCCGACCTCGAACCCGACGTGCTCCACCGCTACGACGCGTGGATCATGATGGACAACCGCGGCGCGAACTACGGCCAAGAACTGACCGCGGAACAGGAAGAGTCCATCGTCGAGTTCGTCGAGAACGGCGGCGGCTTCATCCCGATTCACAGCGCCTCGGCGTGTTTCACCGAGTCGGACGCCTACATGAACCTCGTCGGCGGCCAGTTCGCCGCCCACAACTTCGGCGAGATGACGACGAGCTTCGCCCAACCGAGCCATCCGATTCTGTCGACCCTCGACCCCATCACGGTGCAGGACGAGACGTATCGCCACATGAACCTCAACGACGACATCAACGTGCTCGCCTACGGGCAGTTCCCCGACGGCGACAGCATCCCCGAGTACGACGAGGGACGCGACCAGGGCGAGCCGTGGTCGTGGACTCGCACGCAGGGAGACGGGCGCGTTTTCTACACCGCGTGGGGTCACGGTAGAGCTCCGTGGGCGACGGACGGCTTCAAGGCCCTCATCGAGAACGCGATTCGCTGGGTCACGAAGAACGAAGACACCATCGCCGACGATACCAAGGTCCTCAACGACCTGGAGTTCATCGACGCCGACATCCCGTACTATCCGCCGCCGGAGGGGAGTCTCCTGACGCCGGAGGTCCCAGAAGAGGTCGGCAGCGGGACGAGCTGGAACAAGATGCAGCGGGCGTTGAACCCCAGCGAGACGGTCCGTCGGACGATTACGCCGGAAGGGTTCGACCTCAAGCCGTTCGTCACCGAGTCCGACCTGCCGGACGACGCGAAGGGGAACATCCTCGACGCGAAGTTCGACGAACAGGGTCGCGTCTGGCTGTCGGTCACTCGCGACTATCCCAACGAACTGGGGCAGGGCCGCGACAAAATCGTCGTCTGCGAAGACACCGACGGCGACGGACAGGCCGACGAGTTCACCGTCTTCGCGGACGGGCTCTCGATTCCACCGAGCATGGTGGTCGTCGACGACGGCGTCGTCGTCGCCGACCTCGACGACCCCGACGAGAGCGGGAAGCTGGTCCACCTCGTCGACACGGACGGCGACGGGCAGGCCGACGAGCGAAACGTCCTGTTCGCCGGGTTCGGTAACGGCGACACTCACGCCGGCCCCAACGAACTGGCCCACGGCATCGACAACTGGATTTGGGGACAGGTCGGGTACTCCGGATTCAGCGGCACCATCGCCGGCGAGGAGCGGAACTTCAGCTCCTCAGTCTACCGATTCAAGCTGGAAGGCGGCACGGTCACGGACTTCGAAATCGTGGGAACGCTCCCGGGGAACCAGGCTGGCCTCGGCTTCACCGAGGAGGGCCTCGCCTTCGGTTCGGCGGCGACCTCCGGGCGACCGAGCAACTACTTCGCCATCCCGCATCAGTACTACGACCTCATCGAGGGGACCGGACCGAACGACTTCGGCGCGGCGTCGGACACGAACCGGTTCCTGCCTGTCACCGACCGCGTCCGACAGGTCGACTTCCACGGCGGGTACACCGCGGCGACCGGACACACCATTTACACGGCGCGCGAGTATCCCCAGAAGTACTGGAACAACACCGGCTTCGTCGGCGACGGCACGGGTCACGTCCTCGGGTCGTTCTTCCTCTCGCAGGACGGTGCCGGCTACAACACCCACTACGCTCACAACATCGCGGGCGGGACCGACGCGTGGTTCGCGCCGTCGTACTCCTCTGTCGGCCCGGACGGCATGCTGTGGTTCATCGACTGGTACAACTACATCTACCAGCACAACCCGACGCCCGGCGGCTTCGAGAACGGCCCCGGCAACGCGTACATGACCGAGGTACGCGACCACGCGACCGCCCGGCTCTTCCGCGTCGTCTACGGCGACGACGACGGCTACGAGCCGACCGACCTCGCGGACGCGAGCGTCTCGGAGCTCGTCGACGCGCTGTCGAGTTCGAACATGTTCTGGCGGCGGACGGCCCAGCGGCTGTTGGTCGAACGGAACGAGACGGGCGCGCTCTCCTCGCTCGTCGACCTCGTCACGACGGAGACGCTCGACGAAACCGGCCTCGACCCGGCGGCGATTCACGCGCTGTGGACGATGCACGGCCTCGGCGCGCTCGACGCCGACACCGGAAACAGTACCGCGATTCAGGCCGCCCTCGGCGCGCTGACGCACTCCTCGGCCGGCGTCAGACTCACCGCGCTCCGCGTCCTGCCGTCGACGACGGACACGCGGGGTGCGATTCTCGACAACGACCTCCTCAACGACGAGGACGGTCGGGTCGCCATGTGGGCGCTCGTCGCGCTCGCGCAGACGCCGTCCGACGACGCGTCCGGCGAGGCGGTCTACGAGATGATCAGCGCCGAATCGAACTATCAGGACACGGTCCTCGTCGACGCGGCGTCGCTCGCCGGCGCGACCCACGCCGACGGTTTCATCCCGGCGTACGAGGCCAACGAGGACACGAGCGACGGCGGGGACGACGTTGACTCCCTTCCGAACCTCATGGAAAATCCCTCGTTCGAGACGCCCGTTGGCGGCGACACCGGGGGCGACTCCGACCCGATGCCCGTCGGCTGGTCGACCACACCGTACACCGGCTCGCCAGAGTTCTCGTACGCCGAGACGGGCTACGAGGGCGATCGGAGCGTCCAGGTATCATCCACCGAGGGCGCGGACGCCTCGTGGAACACGACGGTCGCGGTCGACCCGAACACCGAGTACACTCTCTCCGCGTACGTCAAGACCGACAGCGTCCAACTCGTGGACGGAAGCGGCTTCGGCGAGGGCCCGCTCGGCGCGACCATCAGCGTCGAGCAGATAGCGAACACGGGCTCGGGCACGCAGTGGGACACGATTCCGGCCGGACTGACCGGCACCAACGACTGGACCGAGGTGAGCACCACGATCAACAGCGGCGACCTCGAAGAGCTCCAGATTAACTGCCTGTTCGGCGGCTACGGCGAGGCGACCGGGACGGCGTGGTACGACAGCGTTTCGCTGACCGACCCGGACGGAAACGACGTGCTCTCGAACGGCTCGTTCGAAGAGAGCACCGGCAGCAGCGAGCCGGCGATGCCCGCCGACTGGACGACGAACACGTTCGCGGGGTCCGCCGAGTACACCTACGCGGACACCGGTCAAGACGGCAGTCAGAGCGTCCAAATCACGTCTTCGGAGGGTGCGGACGCGGTCTGGCTCGTCGACGGCGTCTCGGTCCAGCCCGAGACGGAGTACACCCTCAGCGGCTGGATAAAGACCGAGAACGTGCAAGCGGCCGACTCGGCCCGCGGCGCGTTGTTCAACGTCCACACGACGAGCTTCGAGACGGACCCGCTGACCGGGACGAACGACTGGACGGAAGTCAGCACCACGTTCACCACGGGTGCCGACACCACGACGGTCCAAATCAACTGCCTGTTCGGCGGCTACGGCACGGCCACCGGGACAGCGTGGTTCGACAACGTCTCGCTGACCGACCCGGACGGGAACAACGTCCTGCCGAACGCGTCGTTCGAGGAGAGTGCGGGCACCGACTCGTCGTCGGACCCGGACAGCCCGGCGAACTGGGAGGGAATCACCTACGGCGGCACGGCCGAGTTCACCTACACCTCGGACGTGGCGCGGACGGGCGACTACAGCGTCCGCGTCGACTCCACGGAAGGCGCTGACGCGTCGTGGACACAGTACCGCGACGACCTCGAACCAAACTCCGAGTACCGCTTCCGCGCGTGGGTCAAGACATCAGACGACTTCAGCAACTCCGAGGACGGCTTCGGCGAAATCGGCAGTTCCTACGGCGTCACCATCAACGTCCACGGCCTCGGACAGGGTTCCGTCACGGACTACTACACGGAGCCCGTCGAGGACTGGCAACTGCTCGAGACGACGTTCTCGACCGGCGCGTCGCCTGGCCAGTTCCAGCTCAACCTACTGTTCGGCGGCTGGGGCAACGCCACCGGAACCGTCTGGTTTGACGACACTGAACTGAAGCGCGTCGGCGGGTCCGGCAACGGACTGGAACTCGTCTACGATCGCGTCACCGCGCACGTCGAGGCGACCGGTGGCGGTGGCGACGACGGCGGCAGCGACGACGGCGGCAGCGACGCCATCCCCTCGGGGTCGACCATCGAACTGGAAGCCGAGAGCAACGAGGGCTGGACCGGCGTCTCGCCGTCCGGCATCGCGGACGCGACGAACCCGACGCTCACCCTCGAAGCCGGCGGAGAATACACGGTCACGTGGACGAACCGCAACGGTGCGCCCCACAACTTCGAGGTCGTCAGCGGCGACGACTCCGTCGTGAACGACATCTCCACGTCGTACCTCGCGACGCAGGGCGAGTCACAGAGCGTCACGTTCACCGTTACCGACGCGATGGCGGAGTACGTCTGTCGCGCTCACAGCTTCCGGATGCGCGGCACCATCGAAATCGCGAGTTCGGGAGGTAACTGAGCGGGCGAGACGCGTTCCGACTGCGGTCCGTGGCGGCTTTTCTTTCGCATCTATCGTACGCTCGCTGTCGTCGAGCGACGCGGAAAATCAGTGTTCGAGCGCTCGCGGCGGTGCCGAACCTACACCTGCGGACCGGCGAACAGCGACGGGCGCTCGAACGCGAGCGATACGTCGTCCGCGATACCGAGCAGGTCCGCGACCGTCGGAGCAAACCGCCGAGCGTCGACGATTCGGTCGGACGAGCCGTCGGGGGCCGCCGGCCCGCCGAAGCCGTAGAAGCCGCGCGTCTCGGGGTCGACGCGACCGTGCGACCCCGACACCTTCGTCGGGTCGAGCGTCACGAGTCCATCCTCGCCGAGGAACAGTTCGCACGGATCGAAACCGGGCTTGGCGTGGATGTCCATCTCCGTCGCGTACGACGGCGCGTCGGCGTCGTCGGTCCACCAGTAGTACTGGAACCACGCGTCCGCGTCGGCGACGGCGACGAGGTCACCGGCGTTCGGGTGGTTCGCGTCGCCCCGCGCTTCGCCCTCGACCACGGCGTCGACGCCGGGGAGCGATTCGAGAACCTCTCGGGCGGCCGCCGGCCGGTCGGTGTACACGTGCGCGATTTGGTGGTCGACCATCGCGAACGCCGACGACGCGGCGATGTCTACTGCCTCGCCACCCTCGCCGTCGTCGCGAACCGAGAGCAGGCCGGCGTCGCGGAGCGCCCGGTTCGGGAACGCCGGGGTATCGACCGCGTTGAAGCCGTACTCGTTGACGATGCCGACCGCCGTCTCGGACCAGCGGGCCGTCGCTTCGAGCCAGTCGAGGAATTCACCGACGAGGTCGTCGACAACGCCCACCGCCTCCCTGAGTTCCGGCGAGTCGGGTCCGTGACGCTGCGCGTCGTAGTCGAGGTGGGGAACGTACACCCACAGCAGGTCAGGGTCGTACCGCGCTATCGACTCCCGCGCGGCCGCGAGAATCCACTCGCTGCTCCGCTCGTCGGCGACCGGCCCCCAGTAGTTGTGCAGCGGGAAGTGGCCGTACTCCTCGCGGAGGGCGTCGTAGAAGCCGTCGGGGTTCGTCCAGCAGTCCATCTCGATGAGGTTGTTGTCCTCGTCTTCGATGGGCGACGGCGTGACGGCCACGTCGGCGCTCGTGCCGATGAGGTGCTGGAAGAACAGCGCGCCCGTCGTGAGGCCCGCCTCGTCGCTCGCGGCCTCCCACAGCCGCGTTCGCGTTCCTCGGTCGCGCTCCCAGAACTCGGCGACCTGTCGCTCGCGGTCGAACTCACCGCTGGACACGTCGCCGTGGGCCGCGGGCGACTGTCCGGTCGAGAGCGTCGTCTGCGCGGGGACCGTGACGCTCGGAAACGGCGGTTCGAGCGCCCCGGACGGCTTTCCGGCAAGCAAGTCGGCGATGTTCGGTGCCAGCCCCTCGTCGAGGTGCGCTTGTTGGAGTCCGACGACATCGAGGACGACGACGCGCCCGGCACCGGACGCGGCCGCGTCCGAGGACCTGCGAGTCGTCACGCTCCCTCCGCGTGTCGCTCCGCGTAGTCGTAGAGGAGGCGGAACTGCTCGGACAGTTCGTGACGGTCGACCCCCTCGGGCGATTTGAAGAAGGATGCAAGGTGCGGCATCGTCCCGCCCTCACCGCGCTCGTCGGCGAAAGCGGCCAGCCGGACCATGTCGAGGACGAGCGGGGCGGCGAGTGCCGAGTCGGCGCCCTCCCACGTGAACTGCATCTTCATCTTCGTCCCAAGGAAGCCCTCGAAGTGAACGTGGTCCCACGCGGTCTTCCAGTCGCCGAGTGACGGCGTGTAGTCGATGCGGACGGCGTTGTGGGTCTCGTAGCCGAGGATATCGTCCAGCAGGCTCCCCTTGCTCTCTATCTTCCCCGCCTTGTTCGCGTCGTCTTCGAGGACCAGACCGTCGCTGTTGCCGAGGATGTTGTGGCCTTCCCACGAGAGGACGCGCAGGTTCCGCCCCGCGAACATCGGCCCGAGCGCGGATTTCATCAGCGTCTCGCCGGTCTTCCCGTCGCGGCCCATGTGCGGCACCCCGTTTTGCTCCGCGAGTTCGCGGAGGCCGCCGAGCGAGGAGCCGGTACTGGGGGTGAAGTTGATGTACGGGTGGCCGTCGAGGAGCGCCGCGTACGCGTACAGAGCGCTCGCGGGGAGGTTCGGGTCGTCGCGTTCGACCGCTGTCTCGAACGCCTCCAGCGTGTCGTAGTCGCCGGGCGTCGGAATCGGTGGCTCGGTCGACGCGGCGTTCACGACGACGAGCCGGTCGACGCCCTGCGAGTCGGCGAAGGCGGCGTAGTCGGCCCGTATCTCCTCGACGATGTCGGCGACCGACACGTCCTCCCCTGTCGTCTCCGAGGACATTCCTTCGACCGCTTCGCCGCACCGACGCGCGGTCCCGAGTTCGACACGCTCGTCGATTTCGCGGAGGTCCTCGCGGACCGCGTCGAGGGTGTCGGGTGCCACGACGCCGCCGTGACCCGCCATCTCCTCGGCCGTCTCCTCGATTCGCTGGGACCGAATGTCGTGTCCACCGAACACGAGGTCGTCGACGGCGGGGAGGTCGAGCGCGGCCACCGGTTCGCGGGCCGTCACCATTCCGGTCGTATCCGCGACGCCGCGGGCGATTGCGCGCGCCCCGGTCATCGAGACGCTCGCGACGTTACCTCTGGCTCCGATAATCCAAACTCCGACTGTCATCGACTCACGATTGCGGTGGCCGATACATAACCTTGTCCGTCAATCATGATTGTTTCCGCGTCGGTGCCAGCGAGCGACCGCTCACCAATCGAGGGAGGTGTCGGCGTCCCGCCTGTCGAGTTGGTCGCCGTGTTTGCTGAAGTCGAGGTTCCGGTCGAGGACCGTCTCTTCCGGGTGTCGCCACGTCTCGTCGCAGTCGATGCAGCGCCACTCCTCGTAGGGGCGGCCGTCCTCGGGCGTGACGCGGTTCGATTCTATCGGCTCGCCGCAGAACGGACAGTGTTCAGGCATGCGACTACGGGGTCTGCGCGGACGAGTAAATAGCTGTCTCCGCTGTCGCTGGCGGTTGCGTTGCCCGGCCGCTTCGGCCGGTCGTTTCGCCCCCGTCCCGCGGCCGTCACCGAATCCACCGAAACAATGATTAACTACCATCAGAGAGGTAGGTCACATGTCGATACCAATTATCGACCCGCACATGCACATGGTGTCTCGCTCGACGAGCGACTACGAGCGCGCACGGCTCGCGGGCGTCGAGTGCTGTGTCGAACCAGCATTCTGGAGCGGGACGGACAAGCAGCACGCGGCGTCGTTCTTCGACTACTTCGAGCAGATAATCGAGTTCGAGACCGACCGGGCCGAGCGGGCGGCGGGCATCGACCACTACGTCACCGTCGGCCTCGAACCGAAAGAGGCGAACTATCCCGAGATGGCGGAGGCCGTGATGGACGGCCTCCCCGAGTACCTCGACCGCGAGCACGTCGTCGGACTCGGCGAAATCGGGCTCGACCAGGGGACCGAAGCCGAGGAGTACGCGTTCAGACGCCAGCTTAGGATGGCGGAGGAGCGCGAACTGCCGGTCATCATCCACACCCCGCACACCCAGAAGCCAGAGGGGACCGAGCGACTCGTGGAGATGATTCAGGACGAAGACGTGACCGAAGAGCGAATCGTCATCGACCACAACACCGAGAACACGGTCGAAATCTCGCTGCAGACCGACTGCTGGCTCGGCTTCACCCTCTACCCCGGGAAGATAGACGCCGAGACGACCATCGACATCCTCGAGGAGTACGGCACCGACAAGATGCTGCTCAACAGCGCCGCCGACTGGGACCCCTCGGACCCGCTTGCGGTTCCGAAGGCCCGCGACAAGATGCTCGACCGCGGCTGGGATCGCGACGAGGTCCGAAAGGTCGTCTACGACAACCCCCGGGAGTTCTTCGGCCAGTCGCCGAACTTCCACTACGAGGTGTGACCGATGGAGTTCGGCTTCTCGATGAACGCGTTCCGGCAGCGAACCTTCACCGAAGGCGTCGAGGCGATAGCCGACGCCGGCTACGACGGCGTCGAAATCCTGCTCGACGACCCGCACCTGTTTCCGGGGACGGCCGATGGCGACGACCTCGAACGCGCTCGGACGCTCCTCGACGACTGCGGTATCGAAGTCAGTAACTGCAACGCGTTCATGCTCAGCGCCATCGAGCCCTCCGCGGAGAGTCGGGCGGCGACGTTCAACCGCGACACCGAAGCGTTTCACCACCCCTCGTTCGTCGAACTCGCGGCCGAGGACCGACAGGCACGGGTCGAGCACACGAAACACGCGCTCGCCACGGCGGCCGCGCTCGGTTCCGAGAGTATCTCGATTCCACCGGGAGGGCCCGTCCCCGAGCGCATGTCACGGGCGGACGCGCTCGACGCGTTCATCTGGGGGCTCCGCGAGGTCGCTGATGTCGCGGAGACGCTCGGCGTCGACGTGCTGGTCGAACCCGAGCCCCACCTGCTCATCGAGACTTCCGAGGATTTCCTCGACCTCGTCGACCGCGTGGACTCGCCCCGAATCGGCTGTAACTTCGACGCGGGACACTTCTACTCGGTCGGCGAGGACCCGGTCGAACTGGTGGAGACGCTCGCGCCCCACACGCCGCACTACCACCTCGAAGACATCCCAGGGGACAGAACGCACGAACACACCCAACTCGGCGAGGGAGCGATGGACATCGACGGCTTCCTCGAAGCGGTCGAAGCGACCGGCTACGACGGCTACGTCACCGTCGAACTGTACCCCTATCAGGAGACCGCGGCGGAGACGGCCCGAACTGCGATGGAGTACCTCGAAGCCCATGGGTGGGCCTGACCGCCTCGCTCGAACGCGAGCACCCGACCCAGCGACTGACCGACGATGAACCGAACGAACGAGACACCCTCGACTGCCGGCCTTCGACGCTCGCTCGCGAGCTTCGCCAGACTCGTCCGCGTCCCGAACCTGTTCACCGCGCCGCCTGACGTCATCCTCGGAGCGGTGTTGGTCAGCGGTGGCCGCCCGTCGGTTCCGCTCTCGTCGCTCGCCGGCGTCGCGCTCGCCTCGGTGCTGTTGTACGCGGCCGGCACGACGCTCAACGACTACGCCGACGCCGACGAGGACGCCCGATTCCGTCCGGAGCGCCCGATTCCGTCGGGGGACGTGTCACGCACGCGAGCGAGAAATCTCGGCGTCGCGCTCCTCGGTGCCGGCGTGGTCGTCGCCGCGGTGGCCGGGGGACCGACCACCGGTGTCGTCGCCGCCGTCCTCGGCCTCCTCGTCGCGCTCTACGACGGCGCGCTCAAGGACACGCCACTCGGATTCGCGGCGATGGGTGGCTGTCGAGGTGCGAACGTCGCCCTCGGCATGGCGGTCGTCGCGGGGTCGCCCTCGGCTCCGACGCCCCCGACGTGGGTGTCCCTCGTGCCGGTCGTCGTCGCGCTCTACATCGCCGGCGTCACGTACATGGCCGAGTCGGAGACCGGCGCGGGCGACTCGGGGGCGGTGCTGGTCGGAATGGCCGGTGTCGGACTCGCCGTCGGGTCGGTGGTCGTGGCCGCCGCGGCGGTCGGTATCGGCCCGAGCGACTCCGCGACGCTCGCCGTGGCCGGCGGACTCCTCGTCTGGTTCGCGGCGTGGACCGGCCGCGACCTCCTGACCGCCTACGCCGACCCCCGACCGGGCACTATCGGTCCCGCGGTCGGGACCTGCGTCCTCGGCCTCGTCGTGTTCAACGCGGCGGTCGCCGGACTGCTGAGTCCCGCGTGGGGCGTCGTCGCGGCGGCGTTCGTCGTCCCCGCGGTCGGCCTCTCGTCGGTGTTCGACGTGTCGTGAATCGGCGGGACGCCTCGGCGGCTCGGTCCACGCTTTTCGACCCCGAGTGGTTGGCAGTACCAAAACAATTATTCATGCGTGACCGTACCACGATGTATGGTACAGTTAGCCTTCTCTACGAACGCGTACTCGCGTTTCGACCTGCCGGAGGCAATCAGACGAATCGCCGACCACGGCTACGACGGGGTCGAACTACTGGCGGACGTGCCGCACGCGTTCCTCGCCGATTTCGACGAGACCGACCGCGAGCGCGTCCAGACGGCGCTGGACGAGACCGGACTCGCCGTGTCGAACGTCAACGCGAACACGACTTGCGGCTACTACGACGACGCGCCACCCTCGGCGTTCTTCGACCCGTCGCTCATCTCGGGCGACGAGGAAGAGCGCCGGTGGCGCATCGAGTACACGAAGGCCGCGCTCGACTTCGCCGCGCTGGTCGACGCGCCCGCGGCGTGCGTCGCGAGCGGGTCGCCGCTCCCCGGAACGCCGCCGAGCGAGGCCTACGACTACCTGCTCGACTCCCTCGACGAACTCACGGCGTACGCCGAGGACGTCGGGGTCGACCTCGGTATCGAGTTCGAACCGGAACTGCTCGTTGAGGACACCGAGGAGGTGTTGACGCTCATCGACGACGTGGGAAGCGACGCACTCGGCGTCAATTTCGACGTCGGCCACGCGGCCGTCTGCGGTGAGGACCCGGCCGAGAGCATCCGCCAGTGCGCCGGTCGCATCACGGGCATCCACCTCGAAGACATCGAGGGCGGCCGCGGGGGGAAGCACTACCACCTCATCCCCGGCGAGGGTGACATTGACTTCGAACCTGTCTTCGGCGCGCTCGACGACATCGGGTACGACGGCTTCGCGACGTTCGAGCTGTACACCTACCCCGACGAACCCGATTACGCGGCCCGGCGCGCGCGAGACGAACTGGCCGAATACGTCCGCTGAAGCGCCGCGATTCGGCAAAAATCCGCGGCGAGAGACGCACCGAACACCGCCGCTGACGGCATCGATTCCCGCGAGCGACGTCGCGTGAGTGGCGTCGCGGTCCGCACGCTCGGAAACGCTTCTCAGATAATCGTTAACTATTTGCATGGAGCTTTCGATTCACACGCTGATTGCATGCTTTCCAGCGAGAGCGAGCTATCCCCATCCAGAGATAGCGCGCGCACGAGACGTCAGTCTCTTGTCCGACGAGTCGAACAGACACCGCCGGCGGTCGCGTCCCGCCGAGGCGAGGCGAAGCGGCAGACTGCCACTTCGCGCTCCGGTCGCGGAACGACTGCTCCATCGAACTCCGACCTGACCACCGCGTCATGAGACCGAGCATACCACGTCCGGAGCGGTCGACGGAACTTCGAAACGCCCTCCCGGTCGTCGCGATGGCGGTCCTCTTGGTGCTCGGCTCGCTCGGTCTGGGCGCGGCTATCGCGCCGGTCGCCGCGGACGCCCACGGCGGGACGCTCACCCGGACAGTCGATGACACGACGCTCGCGCCCGGCGAGTCCACCACCGTCACGGTCGAGGTGAACGCCTCCGAACGGGGGAACTTCACCGTGGTCGAAGAGCTGAGTCCGGGCTTCGGGTCGGTCGAAATCGTCGATGACGACGGCGCGGATTTCTCTGGCGTGCGGAACGCAGACGACGAGCTGTTCGCGACCTATGGCGACCGCGAGAGCGTCACGCTCGTCTACGAGGTGACCGCAGCCGACGACGCGAACGCGACGACCCACGAACTCACCGGATACGGCGACTTCGGCCTCGAAGACATCCGGGCCTCAACGACCGGCGACGGTGAAATCAACGTCTCGACCGACGACGGAGCGAGCGTGGTCCGGTCGGTCGACGACGCGACCCTCGCGCCCGGTGAATCGGCGACCGTCTGGGTCGCCGTCGAACGAGACGAGGCGGCGAACTTCACGCTCGTCGAGGAGTTCAGCCCCGCGTTCGGCTCGGTCGAAATCGTCGACGCCGACGGCGCGGACTTCTCGGGCGTGCGGAACGCCAACGACGAACTGTTCGCGACCTACGGCGACCGGAAACTCGCTACACTCGTCTACGAGGTGACCGCGGCCGACGACGCGACGGCCGGCACGGTCTACGAACTCGACGGCTTCTCGGACGCGAACGGCTCGCAGTCGGCGACCGATGGAACCACCGAAATCAGCGTGCAGGAGTCGAGCGACGACGGCGGCGCGGCTGTCCGCTCGGTCGACGATTCGACCCTCGCACCGGGTGAATCGACTACGGTCCGGGTCGCCTTCGACCGGGACGAGGCGACGAACTTTACGCTCGTCGAGGAGTTCAACCCCGCGTTCGGCTCGGTGGAGATAGTCGACGACGACGGCGCGGACTTCTCGGCCGTACGCGACGCCAACGACGAACTGTTCGCGACCTACGGCGACCGCGAGTTGGCCACGCTCGTCTACGAGGTGACCGCCGACAACGACGCGACGACCAGCACGGTCTACGAATTCGGCGGCTTCGCGGACGTGAACGGCTCGCAGTCGGCGACCAATGGAACCGCCGAAATCAGCGTCCAGGCGTCGGACGACGGTGACTCCGGTGCGATCCGCTCGGTCGACGACGAGACCCTCGCGCCGGGCGAATCCACCACCGTCACGGTCGAGGTCGACCGGGACGAGGCGACGAACTTCACGCTCATCGAGGAGTTCAACCCCGCCTTTGGTTCGGTCGAAATCGTCGACGACGACGGCGCTGATTTCTCCGGTGTCCGGAACGCTAACGACGAACTGTTCGCGACCTACGGCGACCGCGAGAGCGTCACGCTCGTCTACGAGGTGACCGCGGCCGACGACGCGGCCGGCACGGCCTACCAGTTCGACGGCTTCACCGACGTGAACGGCTCGGAGGTGACGACCGGCGGCACCGACGAACTCGACGTTCAGAGCGAGTCCGACGACGACAACTGGGTCCTCACCCGGTCGGCCGACGACACGACGCTCGAACCCGGTGAATCGACCGTCGTCTCGGTCGAAATCACCGGCAGTGAGGCGACGAACTTCACCGTCATCGAGGAGTTCAACCCCGGATTCGCATCGGTCGAAATAGTCGATGACGACGGTGCGGACTTCTCGGGCGTGCGGAACGCCAACGACGAACTGTTCGCGACCTACGGTGACCGCGAGAGCGTCACCCTCCAGTACCGCGTGACCGCCGGTGAGGACATGGACGAGGACGCCTCGTACGAACTCAGCGGGTTCGCGCAGTTCGACGCCGACGACAAGGAAATGAGTGTCGACGGCCTCGAATCGCTCTCTGTCGGCACTGACGGAGACAGCGGTGACGACGGCGGCGACGACAGTGGTGATAACGACGGCGACGATGGTGACGATGGGGATGACGGCGACGACAACGACGGAGATGACGGCGATGATGGCGACGACAACGACGGAGATGACGGCGACGATGGCGACGACAACGACGGCGACGACGACGGTGATGACTCGGACGACGGTTCCGACGGGTCGGACGGCGACGACGGCTCGGACGACGGAACGACCGAGACGACGACGGCCGACCCCAACACGTCCGCGACGACCACGACTGACACGCCCGTTCCCGGGTTCGGTGTCTCGGTCGCGCTCGCCGCGCTCGTGATGGGCTCGGTCCTCCTCGCGCGCCGACGAACGAGCTAACGAGGCGACTCGTCTTCCCGCGCCCTCGCACGTCCTCGAATTCCCTCCGCTCCCGCTTTCGGCTCTAACTCGGTTATTCAGAAGATTTAATATAATAACTCCCAAGTCGTAGTTCAGGGTCCATCATGACAGACTGGTCTAGGCGGCGGTTTCTACAGACAGGCGCAGCCCTCGGCATCGCCGGAACGCTCCCGCAGACGACGATGAACGTCTCCGCGGCGTCACCGGCGTTGGATAAGTTCGTGCAACCGCTTCCGGTTCCGTCGGTTCGGGAACCGGACGGGCAGCGAGACGGCGCGGACGCCTACGAGATATCGGTCACCGAATTCACCCAACAGCTCCATCCGGACCTCCCGGAGACGACGGTCTGGGGGTTCGACGGGTCGTATCCCGGCCCGACTATCGAGGCGGACGCCGGAAGCCCGGTCCACGTTCGTTTCGACAACAGCGAACTCCCGAGCGACCACCTGTTCAACGTCGACGAGCGAATCGGTGGCACGACCACGGAGAACCACGCCGGCTACGACGGCCCGGTCCCGGAGGTTCGGACCGTCACCCACTTCCACGGTCTGGAAGTCGACCCCGCGAACGACGGGCAGTCCGACATGTGGACCTCGCCGAGCGGGGTCGAGGGCCCGCGGTTCGACTCGGAGTGGCAGGAACTCCCGATGGAACAGGGGCGCACCACCTCGACGTACCACGACCACACACTGGGTATCACCCGGCTCAACGCCTATGCCGGGCTCCTCGGCCTCTACTCGATTACGACCGACGCCGAGCGTGAACTCGGCCTGCCGTCGGGCGACTACGACATCCCGCTGTTGCTGCAGGACAAGGAGTTCAACGACGACGGCTCGCTGCACTATCCCGACGAGTTCGTCTCGGCGTTCCTCGGCGACACGGCCGTCGTCAACGGGGCCGTGTGGCCGTACGTTGAGGTCGAACCGCGTCGGTACCGCTTCCGAATCCTGAACGGCGCGAACCACCGCTCGTTCGACCTCCAGTTCGAGAGCGAAAGCGGGTCGGGCGTCCCGACGATGTACCAGTTCGCGCCCGGCCACGGCTTCCTCGAATCGGTCGTCCCCATCGGCCCGAACGGCGACCTCGACTCGCTGTTGCTCACGCCCTTCGAGCGCGGCGAACTCATCGTCGACTTCTCCGACCACGCGGGCGAGACGCTCACGCTCACCAACGGGGCCGACATGGGTCCGGAACTGACCGACCTCGTCCAGTTCCGCGTCTCGGATCCCGAGACGCCGCCCGAAGACGCGAGCGCCGACCCGACGGATCTGTCGCTTCCCGCGCCGACCTCGTACGACGAGAGCGACGCACGAGTGACTCGCGAGATGACGCTGGGCACCAAGGTCGACGTTGAAAACAACCTCATCATGCACACCCTGAACGGGTACGTCTTCGGCGACGAGGACGCGCCCGTCTACCCGCAACTCGGGTCGACCGAGATATGGGAACTACAGAACGAGTCGGGGGGGCGACACCCGATTCACCTGCATCTGGTCACCTTCAGGGTCATCGGCCGCGGCCCCGACGGGACGCAACCGCCGGACCCCAACGAGCTGGGTCCGAAAGACACCGTTCGCGTCGATCCCGGCGAGCGCGTGCGGATAATCGCCACGTTCGAGGGGTACACCGGGCAGTTCCCGTGGCACTGCCACATGCTCGAACACGAGGACAACAAGATGATGATTCCGTTCGTCGTCGAGAACCCCATCGCGAACTACGCGAACGACAGTGACATCGTGGACGCGACGGGGCTGACCGACGCGGTGAGCGACTGGCGGAACGACGACCTCGAAACCGAGGTGCTCCTCGAAGTCATCGACCAGTGGCGAAGCGGCGACGAGGTCGCCTGACCGACCCTCTCCGAGTTACTGCACCGGTTCGGCCGAGCGGTCCGAGAACCACCGACTCCGGACGACGTACGCGACGAGGACGACCGCGGTGGCGACGCCGATAATCGAGTACACGTCGACCTCGGTGAGCGACCGGGCGGCCTCGCCGAGATAGACCGCGAGCAGCGCTTCGATGGTGTACCGACCGCCGCGACCGAGCACCGACGCCGCCAGATACGTTCGGAGGTCGAGGTCGAACACGCCGGACCCGATAGAGAGCAGTTCGTACCCCTCGGGAATCGGTGCGAACGCCCCGAACGCGACCGTCACGAACCCGGAGCGTTCGAAGTAGCGTTCCACCTTGTGAACCCGTTCGCCGGCGAACCGCGAGTCCAGCGCGCGCCGGCCCCCCTTCTTACCCATGAGGAAGCCGACCAGCCCCGCCGACACCGACCCGACGGTCGCGACGGCCGCGTACAGGAGCGCGAACTCGGGGTTCGCCGCCGACAGCGGGACGAGCACCAAGTCCGGCGGGACGGGTAGCAAGAAGAATTCCAGGAACGCCACGAGCAGCAGCCCCGGCGCGCCGAGCGAGGCGAAAAACGCGGTCGATAGTTCGACAGTCTCCAGTACGTCTAGCATCGTCGTCTCTACGCAGCCGCTACTGTCAGTAATAATTATCGCTGTTCGTGAATACCGACCCCGCGAGCGGGAGGCTGCGAAACGAAGAGTCGCCGCGGGTGCAAAGCGGCGGGTTCGGTGGTGGCTCGCGGGTCGCGTCAGGTCGGCTGGTTCGCGAGTCGCGTCAGGCTATCGGCTGTCGGCTATCGGGTCAGTCGAGGGCTTCGGCCATCTTCTCGATGGGGTGTGGCGGGCGGGACTCGCCGGGTCTGTCGCCGAGTTGGGAGCGACACGACGCGCCGGGTGCCGTGACGACGTCGCCGGGGCTCTCGTCGACCTGACCGAACAGGATTTCGCCGATGCCCTTCGAGAGTTCGTAGTGCTCTTCCTCGTAGCCGAACGACCCGGCCATCCCGCAGCAACTGGAGTCGAGCGGGTCGACGGCGTAACCGGAGCGGCGCAGGACGCCCACCGCGTGGTGGTCCTTGTTCGTCGCCTTCTGGTTGCAGTGTCCGTGGTACGTCAGCGTCTCGGCGGGGGCGTCGAAGTCGAGGTGGTCGTCGGCGCGCACGACGTCGAGGTACTCCATGATGCCGTAGGCCGACCCCGAGACGAGTTCGACGCCCGTCCCGTCGAGGAGGTCGAGGTACTCGTCTTGGAACATCACCGCGTCCGAGGGCTCGACGAAGACGACCGACCAACCGTCGTCGACGTAGGGGCGAAGCCGCCCGACGTTGTGCTGCGCTCGGTCGCGGGCCGTGTCGAGCATCCCCATCGAGAACGCGGCGCGGCCGCTCGCTTCGAGGTCGCTCGGAATCCGGACGTGGACGTTCGCGGCTTCGAGGACCTCCACGGCGGCTTTGCCGGGTTCGGGATAGTTGTAGTTGGTGTAGGTGTCGGGGAACAGAAGCACCTTCCCTCGGGCGTCGGCGGGCGACACGGACGACCCTCCCCGAGCCTCGAACCACTCCTCGAGCGACTCGCTGCTGAAGCTCGGAAGCTCGCGCTCGCTGGAGATACCGAGGACCTTCTCCATCACGAGGCGGCTTCCCGGAAGCTCCGCGGCGGCGTTCGAAAGCGGGGCGAGTTTGCTCCCGATTTTCGACAGCGTGTCGATGTTGCCGAACACCCGCGAGCGGAGGCTGGTGCCCTCTTTCTGGTGGTACTGGTGTTTCACCTCGGACTTCAGCTTCGCCATGTCGACGCCGGTCGGGCAGTCGCTCTTACAGCCCTTACAGCCGACACAAAGATCCAGCACCTCGGTCTGGAAGCGCTCGGAGTACAGTTCGTCCTCGGGGAGTTCGCCCGAGATGGCGGCCCGAAGCATGTTGGCCCGGCCGCGGGTCGTCTGGACTTCCTCCTTCGAGGCGCGGTAGGTCGGGCACATGGTGTTCGAGTCGGTCTGCCGGCAGGTGCCACAGCCGTTACAGAGTTCGACGAGGTGTGAGAAGCCGCCCTCGTCGTCGAAGTCGAGGTCGGTCTGCGGCTCGACGGACTGGTAGTCCGGGCCATACCGGAGGTTCTCGCGCATGTCCGCGCCGACGCCGCGGTCGCTGTCCGGCCCCGGGTCCGAGGGACCGTCTCGGTAGACGACGTTGCCGGGGTTGAACATCCAGTCGGGGTCGAACGCCGTTTTCAGCTCCTTGAACGCGCCCCAGAGTTCGGGGCCGTACATCTTCGGATTGAACTCGGTTCGGGCCATCCCGTCGCCGTGTTCGCCGGAGAACGCGCCGTGGTGCTCGACGACGAGGTCGGTCACGTCGTCGGTGATGGAGTGCATCTTCTCGATGCCCTCGTTCTCTTTGAGGTTCAGAATCGGGCGGATGTGGAGCGTTCCCGACCCGGCGTGGGCGAAGTACGCGGCCGAGGTGCCGTGGTCCTCCAGCACCTCCTCGAACTTCTGGACGTACTCGGCGAGTTCCTCGGGCGGGACGGTCGCGTCCTCGATGAACGGGTACGGTTTCGGGTCGCCTTCGAGGCTCATCAACAGCGGAATCGCCGCCTTGCGGAGCTTCCACAGTCGACCCTGGCTCTCTTCGGAGTAGGCTTCGAGCACGTCGAACGCCGCGCCCGAGTCGACGAAGTGAGCGTTCGTATCGGCGACCGCGGCCTCGAAGTCGTCGACGAGTTCGTCGTCCCACTCCAGCATCAGCGCCGCCTTCGCCCCCTCGGGGATGGGTTCGGCGTACTCGGCGTAGCCCTCCGACTCGCGGGCGAGGCGGAACACCTCGTCGTCCATGAGTTCGACGGCGCTGACGGGGAATTCGAGCGCCTCCGGAACGGCCTCCATCGCGTCCACGAGGTCGTCGAAGCAGTACAGCGCGAGCGCCGTCTCGTCCGGCTTGGTGACGAGCGAGACGGTCGCCTCGACGATGACGCCGAGGGTGCCCTCCGCGCCGACGAACAGTTTCGAGAGGTTGATGACCTCCTCGCCGTCGTCGTTCTCGTAGATGACTTTCTGGAGGTTATACCCCGACACCGAGCGCTTGAGCGACGGATACTTGTTCTCTATTTCTGACTCGTGGTTCTCGACGAGTTCCCGAACCGTCCGGTAGATGTTCGCCTCTAAGTCGTCTTGGGCGAGGATGGATTCGTACTCGTCGCTGTCGAGGACGACTTCGCGGGTGTGTATCAGCGAACCGTCGGCCAGAATCACCGCTAACTCCTCGGTGTAGGCGTCAGTAATGCCGTAGCGGACCGAGTGTGCGCCCGTGG
>NZ_JAMYJY010000034.1:0-32765 GCF_024136985.1 Haloferax sp. AB510 | reverse complement strand
GACACGTCGAGGACGACGCGGCCGGTTCGGTCGCGGGCGCGGGAGACGGCGCGGGCGACCACGTCTCGGGGGGCGAGTTCGGCGTCTTCGTGCACGTCAGGCATGAAGCGGCGGCCGTCGGCGTCGCGCAGTACCGCGCCCTCGCCGCGAACGGCCTCGCTGACGAGGAACGGTTGCGCGTCGTCGTCGGCCCGTGGGTCAGTCCGGGGGTCGTACGCCGTCGGGTGGAACTGGACGTACTGCATATCCGAGACGGTCGCGCCGGCGAGCGCGGCCATCGCCACGCCGTCGCCGGTCGCGCCCGTGGGGTTGGTCGACCGGGCGTAACAGTCGCCGATGCCGCCGGTTGCGAGGACGGTCGCCCCGGCGAACACGGGTTCGACTTCGCCGTCGGCGAGGACGGTCGCGCCGCGGACGGTCCCCTCATCGGTCAGGAGATCGAGAGCCATCGCGTCCTCGACGATTCGCACGCCGTCGCGGGCCGAGAGGTGCTGGAGAAACGGCCGGAGGACGTGCGCGCCGGTGCTGGCGTCGACGTGGAGGATGCGGCGGCTGGAGTGGCCCGCCTCGCGGGCGAGGTCGAAGGTGTCTGCGTCGGCGTCAGCGTCAGTACCGTCTCCCACCGCGTCGAACTCGACTTCGAGCGTGTCCAAGAGCACGTCCTCGACGACGGCTCGGGACTCGGAGACGAGCGTCTCGACGGCCTCGGGGTCGGCGGTGCCGTCGCTCGCCCGGCGGATGTCGGCGGCGAACTCCTTGGGCGCAGACTGGGTGACGGCGATGCCACCCTGCGCCCAGTCGGACGCGGCGTCCTCGGGTTCGGTCGCCTTCGTGACGACGAGCACGTCGGCCCCCTCGCGGGCGGCGGCGAGGGCCGCGGCACAGCCGGCGATGCCGGAGCCGACGACGAGCACGTCGGCCTTCATAGTTCGAGCATGCGGTCGAGCGCGACCGCGGCGAGTTCTTTCTCCTCGGGCGCGACCTCGACCACGTTGGGTTCGCGGCCCGCAGCGAGCTCTTCGAGCACCCACGTCAGGTAGTTGGGGTCGACCTGCCGCATGGCGTTGCAGTCCATGCAGGCGTCGCCGCAGAGGGGTCGCACGTCGACCTCGGGGTGCCAGCGCGCGAGGTGTCGCGCGAGGTGGACCTCGGTGCCGATGGCCCACGTCTCGCCGGGGTCGGCGTTCTCGACGACGTCGCAGATGTGGCTCGTGGAGCCGACCTCGTCCGCGGCCGCGACGACGCTCGGGCGGCACTCGGGGTGGGCGACGACCTTCGCGCCGTCGGCCTGCGCCTCCTCGACGTGGTCGACGCGGAAGCGCTCGTGGACCTGACAGTAGCCGTCCCAGAGGATGACTTCGGCGTCGCCGAGTTCCGGGACATCGGGTTCCACCTCGTCGGTAGCGCCCATCGACTCGGCCACGTCGCCGGCCCACGGGTCCCACTCGACGACCTCGTCGATGCCGAGATCATCGGCCGTGTTGCGCCCGAGGTGCTTGTCGGGCAGGAACAGCACGGCGTCGCCGCGCTCGAAGGCCCACTCGAAAGCGTCGGCGGCGTTCGAGGAGGTGCAGATGAGCCCGCCGTGGGAGGCGCAAAAGGCCTTCAGGTCCGCGTAGGAGTTCATGTACGTCACGGGGATGATGTCCTTGCCGCCGGACTCCTCGACGAGCGTCTCCCACGCGGAGTCGACCTGCACGGCCTCGGCCATCCCCGCCATCGGGCACGACGCCTCCATCGACGGGAGAATCACCGTCTGGTCGTCGTCGGTGATGATGTCCGCGCTCTCGGCCATGAACGTCACGCCGGCGAAGACGACGTAGTCGGCGTCCGACTCGGCGGCGCGCTTCGAGAGTTCGTAGGAGTCGCCGATGAAGTCCGCGTGCTCGACGATTTCGCGTCGCTGGTAGTTGTGTCCGAGCACGATGACTCGGTCGCCGAGCTCCTCGCGGGCGGCGGCGATTCGCCGGGAGCGGGCGGCCTCGTCGAGGTCACGGTGGCTCTCCGGAAGCTGTTCGAGCGTGTCGTATTTGAACAGACTGAGCTCCGACTCGAACCCGACCGACTGTAATTCAACCACGATTGATCACCACGGTGGAAGTCCAATCATCGGCCATTATTGAAAAATATTTTTCTTCAATACTCGCCACCCACCCGTAAAGATTCTCTACACAGCCAATTGGTCGGTGGTACATACACCCAATTGAATGTTAGAAGCCGAAAGCAGCCGCTACCCTGTTGAAGAATAATTTTCTTCGAAAGCTCGCCGGTGTCGATGGCGATTACTCGTTCAGTCGCGTTCGAAGACGACGCGGCCGTCCACGACGGTCATCGAGACTGCAACGTCGCGAATCGAGTCGGTCTCCCACGGCGACTCGTCGAGGACGACGAGGTCGGCGGCGGTGCCAACCGCGACGGTTCCCAGTCGGTCCTCGTCGAACCCGGCGTAGGCCGCGCCGGAGGTGTACGCCCGAAGCGCTTCGGTGACGGTGAGCGACTGGTCGGGGTTCGGATGGTCGGTGGCGAGGTCGACGCCGAGAAGCGGACCAAGCGGCATGCAGTCGCTCCCAAACGCGAGGGGGACCCCGGCGTCGAGCAGGTCGCGGAAGCGGTTGGTCCGCAGGCGTCGCTCGCCGAGGCGGGCGTCGTAGAGGCCGCCCTCGTCGGCCCACTTCAGGAAATTCGGCTGGACGGAGGCGACGACGCCGGTCTCGGCGAAGCGCTCGATGGCCTCGTCGGAGGCGAGTTCGACGTGTTCGACCCGATGGCGGGACGCGCCGGGGTCGTCGATCTCCTCGTACGCGTCGAGCACCGCGTCGATGGCCGCGTCGCCGATGGCGTGCGCGGTGAGTTGGTACCCCGAACCGTCCGCGTCGGCGACGAGTTCGCGGAGCTCTTCGGGGTCGACGACCCACTGGCCCGTCTCGTCGTCGGCCGCGTCGGGGTCCGCCGCGGCGTCGGCGTAGGGCTCGGTGAGTTTCGCGGTCCGCCCGCCGAAGCTCCCGTCGGTGAACGTCTTTACCGCGCCGACGGCGACGAGATCGCCGCGGCTCTCGCCCCCGTGGTTCGTCCGCAAGCCGACCTCGCGGAGCGCGTCGAGGTGGTCGGACCAGTAGTTGATTCGGACGCGGAGGGCCAGTTCGTCGGCGTCGGCGAGGTCGCGGTAGACCTCGGGCGCGCGGGAGCCGCGGACCATGTCGTGGACCCCGGTGACGCCGCGGGCGGTCGCGTACGCCTGCGCCGCGCGGACGAGTTCCGTCATCTCCTCACGGCCCGGGTCGTCGCCTCGCGGAGCACGTCGACCGCGCCCTCGACCACGACGCCGGTCGGCTCGGCGGCGGGTTCGCCATCACCGTCGCCTTCGGAGAGGTCGACGCCGCCGGCAGTCTGCACGCCCGAGTCGGGCATCTCGTCGGCGTAGCGGTCGAGGACGACCGAGTTGACGCCGGCGGTGTGGAGGTCCTCGCGGAAGGCGACCACGGGAAGCGACTCGGAGACGGCATCAAGGTCGTCGCGGGTGAGATATCTTGATTCGTCCCACGTGCTCTCGTCATAGCCGTAGCCGTGCACCCAGTCGGCCCCGTCGGCAGTCTCGTTGTCGCCGGTCCCGCCGCCGGTTCCATCGCCGTCACCCCCGTTTCCGCGTTCGACCTCGGCGGCTCGCTCGCGGAGCAGTTCGACCGCCTCCGCTGCGGAGTCAGCGGCGGAGAGGTCGGCGTGGACGAGCGACCGGCCGACCATCGGGAGGTGCGTGTGGGCGTCGATGAAGCCGGGGAGGACGACGCGGCCCTCGCAGTCGACGACCCGCGTCTCGACGCCGACGAGCAGTTCCACGTCGAACGCGCGGCCCACGCGGACGACCTCGCCGTCGCGGACGGCGACGGCTTCGTGCGTCTCGTCGGGCGAGCCGAGCGTGTGTACCTCCGCGTTCGTCAGTACGAGGTCCGCTGCCGCGGTCATACGTTCGACCCCGACGCGGGAGGCCAAAACGGTTCGGGAGGCGGCGGGGTGGCCGGACGGTCCCCGGGTGGCCTCGGACGGGGGGAGACCGTGGCCGTTGAAAGAACCGGAACGCGTTAGGGCCGGCGCGGGAAACGTCGGGGCATGACAGACGCCGCGTCCCTCGCCGACCGCGTTCGGGAGGGCGAACTCCGCCTTCACGAACTCGAAGCACACGCCGACGCCGACACCGCCGCCGAGGCGCGCCGGTTGCTCATCGAATCGCAGTCCGGCGCGTCGCTCGACGCGGTCGGAAACTACGGCTTCCCCGCCGAGGCCGCCGAGTCGGCCATCGAGAACATGGTTGGCGCGATTCAGGTGCCGATGGGCGTCGCCGGCCCCGTCAGCGTCGACGGCGGCTCCGTCGCTGGTGAGAAGTATCTCCCGCTCGCGACCACTGAGGGCGCGCTCCTCGCGTCGGTCAACCGCGGCTGCTCGGTCATCAACAGCGCCGGCGGCGCGACCGCTCGCGTCCTCAAGTCCGGGATGACCCGCGCGCCGGTGTTCCGCGTCGCCGACGTGGCCGAGGCCGAGGCGCTCGTCTCGTGGACCCGCGACAACTTCGCGGCGCTGAAGGAGGCCGCCGAGGAGACGACGAACCACGGCGAACTCCTCGACGTGACGCCGTACGTCGTCGGTAACTCGGTCTACCTGCGGTTCCGCTACGACACCAAGGACGCGATGGGGATGAACATGGCCACCATCGCCACCGAGGCGGCCTGCGGCGTCGTCGAAGCGGAGACGACCGCCTCGCTCGTCGCCCTCTCGGGCAACCTCTGTACCGACAAGAAGCCCGCCGCAATCAACGCCGTCGAGGGCCGCGGCCGGAGCGTCACCGCCGACGTGCGCATCCCGCGCGACGTCGTCGAAGAGCGCCTGCACACCACGCCCGAAGCGGTCGCCGAACTCAACACCCGTAAGAACCTCGTCGGCTCCGCGAAGGCCGCGAGCCTCGGCTTCAACGCCCACGTCGCCAACGTCGTCGCCGCGATGTTCCTCGCCACCGGACAGGACGAGGCGCAGGTCGTCGAGGGCGCGAACGCCATCACGACCGCCGAGGTGCAGGACGGCGACCTCTACGTCTCGGTCTCCATCGCCTCCCTCGAAGTCGGCACCGTCGGCGGCGGCACGAAGCTCCCGACACAGTCCGAAGGTCTCGATATCCTCGGCGTCAGCGGCGGCGGCGACCCCGCCGGCTCCAACGCCGACGCCCTCGCCGAGTGCATCGCCGTCGGCTCGCTCGCGGGCGAACTCTCGCTCCTTTCGGCGCTCGCCTCGCGGCACCTCTCCAGCGCGCACGCCGAACTCGGCCGGTAACTCGACCGGTTTCAGTTTCGCCGGCACCGGACACAGCTGAATTGCTTTTCTCGGCGCTCTCCCGGACGATACCAGCGTATTCGCACCTCTCCGACTACTTTCACTTTCACCCTGCACCCGTGGCTCGCGTTTATTCCGTTTCCGGGGAAACGATGAAAACGCGTCCGTCGGGGAGTACCCGCGGGCGTGTCCACAACCCATCCCCTCCCATGCCACTCTTCACACGCGGTACCGACCCCGAATCGCCCGACGAGTACGACGACGCGCGGCGGTTAGCGCTCGCGCTCAGGCTGGTGAAGTTGGCGCTCGGCGTCGTCGCCTCCGCGCTGACGGTGGCGAAGTTGCTCGGCGCGCTCTGAGGTGCCCGCGCTCGCGGCCCGCCCGCCGAGCGTCCGTTCGCCGCCCGAATCTCAGACCAACCGGTGCCGGCCCCGCGACTCCGACACCTCGCCGCGCCGCCGGAGTTTGTCGAGCAGGTCGCGGGCGCGGTCCTCCGGGACGCCGCGTTCGACCGCGGCCGCGACGATTTCCTCCTCGGTCGGCCGGTCGCCATCGCGTATCGCCTCGCGGACGACCGTCAGGCGGTCGGGCGACCCCGTCGACGAGTTCCGACCGCGCGAGGCGGACTCGCCCGCCTCGAACACCTCGTCGGCGTCGAGCCCCGAGCCTTCGAGATACTCGCGGTCGTCGATGCCCGACTCCTCGACTTGCCGGTCGAGTTCCGAGACGTGTTCGACCTGCGCGAACGCCTCGCTGTCGCCGTGCTTCTTCGCCAACAGCGCCGAGCGCGCCTGCCGCGCCGCGTCCCTGTCGTCGGACTCGAAGAAGCGCCGGAGCTTCTTCGTCTGGTGTCGCCTGCCGCACCGCGGACACGTCGCCGTCTTCGACCCATCGGGGTCCGAAAGCAGCCACATGTTCGCGCAGTCCGTACACCCCACGACCGCGTACATGCGCCGATGTTCCGCGGCGTCGGATTTGAACGTTCGGGAGCGCGAGCGAACGCGGACTCCCCGCGATGACGCCCCTCGCGGCGTCTCCCCCGGCGGATTTATCTCCGTTCCCTGTGGCTTGCCACCATGGACCGAGTTTCACTCGACGACGCGCCGTCCGCCGAGGCGGCCGACGGCGTCTCCCTCTCGCTCCTCGCGGGCGGGGAACAGATGAACGTCCAGCACTTCCGCATCGAACCCGGCGCGGCCGTCCCGGTTCACGACCACCCCCACGAGCAGGTCGGCTACATCGTCGCCGGCGAACTGACGTTCCTCGTCGGGGACGAGGGCGAGGAAGTCGTCGTCGGCCCCGGCGACGCCTACTCGCTCGCGGGCGGGGAACCACACGGCGCGGAGAACCGCGGCGACGAGACCGTCGTCGGCATCGACGTGTTCTCGCCGCCGCGGGAGAACCCGCCGTGGCTGGACTGACGCCGCGGTCGAACTGCCCCCGTTAGAGACACCGTTCCGATGATTTTGATGGGTTTGAGTGCCTCTCGAACGGCTTCTCTAGACAGTTCAGTCAAAACATATGAGGAGAAAGCATTTATCAGTCCAGTGTCACCATTCGGTAGACGGTAGTCCCTAACTATGCCCTCCCCCCGCGTACTTCCTCCATGGATAGCGCCCGGCGCGTCGAACACCCCGGATACCCCGCCGAGCGGCGGGCGACCATGAGTCACTCGAAGCTCGCTCGCGAGCCGTGGCTGTGGGTGTTCGTCGGCGTCTGGGCGGCGGTCGTCAGCGCGCTCCACTTCGGCGGACTCGCGTACGATATCTACACGAGAATCTGGTGGTGGGACGTGCTCACTCACTCGCTTTCGGGCTTCGGCGTCGCGGGCGTGTTGTTCCTCGTGTTCCCGCAGACCTTCCGGGGCGCTCGCGCTCCAGTCGTCGTCGGTGGCATCATCCTCGCCATCGGCGCGGGGTTCGAGGTGTACGAGTACCTGTTCAAGGACTTCTGGTGGGGCTGGTCGATGGCCTACTACGCCGAGGACACCGCGATAGACCTCGTGGTCGACGTGGTCGGCGGCCTCGGCTTTTTCGCCCTCGTCGAGGGCGTCCTCAGGTCGCGGGCGCGGGCGGACAGCCCCCGCAGTGACTCGCCGCCCTCCTCCGGTCACCTCCGCTCCGACGGCGGCGAGAAGGCGGACGACGACTCCCCGTCGAACCGCTGACCCCGAACGTGATGCTCCCGTTGGGAGGGTTAATTTAACCCCAAACGTGTTGCTCCGTCGGGATAACGTACATATCGATGATGTCCTATCTCTCGTCTATGCTTCCGCTCGCAGCAGCCCCGGCACCGACCCTCCTCACCGTACTCGGCGCGACCCGCACATCTCCCCGCGCATGCTGAGGCGCACCTGGGACGAGATGGTACTTGCCGGGTGGGAAGAGCGACCCCGAGAGATGGCCGCCGTCGCGGTGTTCGGGGGCGTCGTCACCGCGACGCACTTCACGAGCATGGCGCTGTTTCTCTACACCCGCATCTGGTGGTGGGACATCCTCGTCCACGCCGCCTCGGGGTTCGGCGTCGCGGCGGTCCTCTACGTCCTCAACCCCCGCCTGCTCCACTCGCGGGTCGCGCTCCTCGTCGTCCTCCCGATGGCCGTCGCCGCCATCGGCACGTGGTTCGAGGTGTACGAGCGGCTCTTCACTAGCTTCTGGGTCGAGTGGCCGCGTTCGGTCTACTTGGAAGACACGGGCGTCGATATCGTCGCCGACACCGCTGGCGCGGTCGTCTTCGGCGTCGTTCGCCCCCTGTGGAACCGGATTCAGCGCTGGCGAGACCCGAATCGACTGTAGTCGGCGCGAAAGAGTGCGGCGTCGGTGCCGCGAGAGAGAAGTGGTGTGTTCGCTTACGCGAGTTCGTTGATGTTCTCGGAAATCACAGATTTCCGAGCGCACAAAAAAGTTCGCATATGCGAGCTTTTTGATGTTGCCGAGCGAAGCTCGGCAGACTCACGAATGGGCTTACGCCAATTCGTGAATGTATCCAGAAATCGAAGATTTCTGGCTGCTCAACGAACTGGCTTAGGCCAGTTCGTTGATGTTCTCGACGACCTTGTCGGCGTACTCGCTCGTGGCGAGCTTGTTGCCGCCCTCGATCTGGCGTTCGAGGTCGTAGGTCACGTCGCCGTCCGAGATGGTCTTCTCGACGGCGTCGCGGATGAGCTTACCGGCGTCCTTCCAGCCCATGTACTCGAACATGAGGCGGCCGGAGAGAATCATCGCGGTCGGGTTGACCTTGTCCTCGCCGGCGTACTTGGGCGCGGAGCCGTGGACGGGCTCTGCGAGACAGAGACCTTCGCCGAAGTTCGCGCCGGGGGCGATGCCGAGGCCACCGATCTGCGCGCCGGCGGCGTCGGACATGTAGTCGCCGTTGAGGTTCATCGTGGCGATGACGTCGTAGTCGGCGGTGCGGGTCAGAAGCTGCTGGAGCATGTTGTCCGCGATGCGGTCCTTGACGACGACCTTGTCCTCGGGCTTCTCGCCGTCGTACTCCTCCCAGAGCTCGTCTTCCGTGATGGTGACGTCGCCGAACTCCTCTTCTGCGAGTTCGTAGCCCCAGTCGCGGAACGCGCCCTCGGTGAACTTCATGATGTTACCCTTGTGGACGAGGGTGACGGAGTCGCGGTCGTTTTCGAGGGCGTACTCGATGGCCTCGCGGACGAGTCGCTTCGTCCCGAACTCGGTGATGGGCTTGATGCCGATGCCGACGGGGCCGTCGTGGATGACGCCCGTGGCGCCCATCTCCTCTTCGACGAACTCCTTGACCTGCTGGACCTCGTCGGTGCCGGCTTCCCACTCGATGCCGGCGTACACGTCTTCGGTGTTCTCGCGGAACGTGACCATGTCCATCGCCGAGGGGTTCTTCACGGGCGACGGGACGCCGTCGAGGTGGTAGGTCGGGCGGACGTTCGCGTACAGGTCGAGCTTCTTACGGAGCGCGACGTTGAGCGAGCGGAAGCCGGCGCCGACGGGCGTCGTGAGCGGGCCCTTGATGGCGACGCGGTGGTTGCGGATGGCGCTTACCGTGTCCTCCGGGAGGTTTTCGTCGTACTTGTCGCGGGCGGACGAACCGGCGTAGACGCGCATCCAAGAGACAGAGCGGCCGGTCGCCTCGGCGGCGGCGTCGAGGACCTTCTGCGCGGCGGGGCCGACGTCCGTTCCGATTCCGTCGCCGTGGATGATCGGAATAATCGGATTGTCGGGGACGGAGAGCTTACCCGTCTCCTCGTCGACCGTGATCTTCTCGCCGTCGTCCGGAACCTCAATCTGGTCGTAGCTCATGAACAATGTGGGTTTTCCAGTGCGGTGTAAAAGTCCTGCCGTTATCGACGGGGAACTGCAAGTATCGCACCATTCATCGGTCGATACGTTTAGGACCACGCTCCGAAGACACCCTCGTATGCGAATTATCCTCCACGGCGGTGCCGGCGGTATCCCCGGCGAACCGGAGCCCAGACAGGCCGTCTTGGATGACGCGGCCGACGCGGGCGCGAGCGAAGCCGACCCGCTTTCGGCGGTCGAGACCGCGGTCCGCGTCCTCGAATCGGACCACCGATTCAACGCGGGCGTCGGCGGCGCGGTCCAGTCCGACGGCGTCGTCCGCACTGACGCGGGCGTCATGCTCAGCGACCGCCGCGCCGGCGCAGCCTCCGGCATGGAAGGCGTCGAACACGCCGTCTCCGTCGCGCGGGCGGTCCTCGAAGACACCCCGCACGTCCTCCTGACGGGAAAACCGGCGGTCGAGTTCGCCGCCGACGCGGGCGTCGAGACCGGCGTCGACCTCTTCACCGACGAGACCCGCGAGCGCTGGGAGAACGCGGACGCTCCCGATGGCTCACCCAGCGAACACCTCGCGTGGCTCGCCGACCGGTTCGGTGGGAGTACGAGCGACCCGACGGCCGAAGCGAGTGACGGCTATCTGCCGACGAACGAGGGAACCTCAGCAAGCAGTGGCCGCTCGGCTCGCGATGCTCGCCTTCCCGGCCACGACACGGTCGGGGCGGTCGCCACCGACGGCGAGACGTTCGCCTCCGCGACCTCGACCGGCGGCCGCTGGTTCGCCCTCGCCGGCCGCGTCGGCGACGTGCCGCAGATCGGCTCGGGCTTCTACGCCTCTCCCGCGGGCGGCGCGTCGACCACGGGAGCAGGTGAAGACATCGCACGCGTGACGCTCGCGCGTCGCGCCGTCGGCCACCTCGAACGCGGCTGTGACGCCCAGACCGCAGCCGACCTCGCCATTGAGGAGTTCGGCGAACTCACCGGGTCGTCCGCGGGCGTCATCCTCCTCGACGACGAGGGCTTCGGTTCGGCGTACAACTCCGACGGGATGCAGACCAGCACCGCGTCGAAGTGAGGTCATCGCGGCCGGCGGTGACCCCGTTCCAGTCGCGCTGACCGTCGCCACCACGGTTTACTCGATTCAGTCCTTGGAGGCCCCCATGAGCGATTGGACCGCGGCCGACGCCCCCGACCTCTCGGGGAAGACCGTCGTCGTCACCGGCGCGAACAGCGGTCTCGGCTTCGAGGCGACGCGCATGTTCGCCGAGAAGGGCGCGCACGTCGTCATGGCCTGCCGGAGCCTCGACCGCGGCGAGGACGCGATGGCCGACATCCGCGACTCGGTGCCGGCGGCCTCGCTGACCCTCTCGGAACTCGACCTCGCCGACCTCGACTCAGTCCGGCGGTTCGCCGACGAGTTCGCCGCCGAACACGGGTCGCTGCACGTCCTCTGCAACAACGCCGGCGTGATGGCCGTCCCCCGGCGAGAGACCGCACAGGGCTTCGAGACGCAGTTCGGCGTGAACCACCTCGGCCACTTCGCCCTGAGCGCCCGCCTGTTCCCGATTCTCCGCGACACGCCCGGCGAGACGCGACTCGTCACGATGTCGAGCGGCCTCCACGAGCGCGGCCGGATGGAGTTCGACGACCTGCAGGGCGAACGCGACTACGACGAGTGGGACGCCTACGCCCAGAGCAAGCTCTCGAACCTGCTTTTCGCGTTCGAACTCGACCGCCGGCTGACCGTCGCGGGTATCGACGACGTGCTGAGCGTGGGCGCACATCCCGGCTACGCCGCCACCAACCTCCAGTTCCGCGGCCCCGAGGCATCCGGGTCAACGCTCCGGTACTGGATGAGCAAGCTCGGGAACGTGATATTCGCCCAGTCGGCCGAGATGGGCGCGCTCCCGCTTCTGTACGCCGCCACGTCGCCGGCCGTCGAAAGCGGGGAGTACGTCGGCCCGCAGGGGGTGTTCGGCATGCGCGGCAACCCCGGCATCGCGGAGCCGAGCGACCGCGCCAGAGACCCCGAAACCGCCGCACGGCTCTGGGACGTTTCGGAGGAACTCACCGATACGCGGTTCCGACTGGCCTGAACCGCGCCGGACCGAGCGGTGCGGAGACCGAGTGGTCGGAGAGGCGAGACGGCCAAATACTGCGGCGTGCTATCTATTTCCGTGACCGAATCAACGCCGACAATCACCGGGAGCGTCGCCGACGCTCTCGTCTCTACCTGCCGAACGACGCTCGGAGACTCCCTGCGGAGCGTCGTCTACTTCACCCGCGACGACTTCGACGTGCTGTACGTCCGACGGGACCTCTACGACGGCGACGAGATCGCGGCGCGCGCCGCCAAATTCGAACTCGTCGAGAGCGAGCGCATCGGGTTCGGCCCGCAAGAGACCTACAACGTTGGCGGGGGCGACACGGGTCCCGACTTCGGCGAGTACGAGTTCACGCTCCGCGTCTTCTCGGACGGTTTCGTCGGCCGCGTCGTCAGCGGCGACCGCGGCGTCATCGTCACGACCGACGAACTCGAACTCTCGGAGTTCGAGGAGATGGAAGTCGCGCTTCGTCGGATGCTCGAAACGAACACCGCCGGGTGAACCGACTCGCCGGCGGGCGTGACGACTCTTCGAGCGCCGTCGGTCTCGTTTCTCGCTCGTCCGGTGTCTACGTTCCCTCGACGAGTCGCTCTAGTTGCTCCGGCGGAACCGCTCCTCGGGCGGCGTACCCCTCGTATGCGAAGGTCGGAACACCCGTGACGCCGTGTTGCTGAGCCTCACTGAATCGTTCGCGCACTTCGGTCCGAAGCGTCTCGTCGTCGAGCGCGGACGTGACTTCCTCGCCGTCGACGCCCACCGCTTCGGCGAGTTCGACGAGCACCGCCTCGTCGCCGAGGTCTCTACCGTCCTGCCAGAGCGCCTCGAAAACCGCCTCGTCGAACGCGAGCCACGTCTCGTAGTCGGCGTGTCCCTTCAGGTAGTACGAGACGATTTGCGCCGGGAGCGAGTCCACGTCGGTCCCGAGGTCCAGATTCATCTCGACGCCGTACCGCTCTTGTAACCGTCGGACTCCCTGCTTCGCTTGCTCGTAGTAGTCTTCGTCTTTTCCGTCGTCGACCGAGAAGTCGATGCTTCCATCGGGGCGGCGCTTCTGACTCCGCAGGTCGAACGGATGCCAGTCGATGTCGAGTTCCTCGTCTCTCGTCTCTTGATACTGCGACAGGGACTGCCTCCCGAGGTAACAGAAGGGACACACGTAGTCCGAGTAGACCGTTATCGCCTGGTCGGCGTCTGAGCTCATGTGTATTCGTCTTCCCTACGGTTACAAAAACGGCGCGGTCGGTGGCGACCAGTTCGAACGTCGTCGCGACTGAGAGCGAGGCGGAAGCGACCGCGAGAAGAGGAGCCGACCGCCTCAGCGTCCGAACAGACGCTGTCTGAGGCTTCGGTCGGTGGCGCGTTCCACCAAGAGAACCGCGTGGTCGGTGTCGTTGACCACGTCGAGGTGCAGCGAGTCGGTCAGGAGTCGAGTGAGAAGGCCCTGTTCGGTCGCGCCCATCAGCACCATCGAGTGGCTGTCGGCCCGTTCGGCGATGGCTCGTTCGATGTCGCCGGAGTCGTCGACGATTCGCGCCGCGTCCTGCAGGTCGTGTTCGGTCGCCCAGTCGGAGAGGAACGCCTCGCCCCGTTCGCGGTCGTCCGGACCGTCGACGACGTGGAGGAGCGTCACCTCCGACCCGACGGCCGACTGGAGGGACTTCGCGACCTCGGCGCTGAGCGCTGAGTGGGGGCTATCGACCGTCGGCAAGAGGAGTCGACTGGTGTCGTAGTTCCGGTCGTTGAGGACGAGGAAATCACAGGGCAGGCGGCTCGTCAACTCGCTCATCGTCCGCTCTGCGCGTCCTCCCGCCCAGATTCGGTCGTTGCTCCAGCCCATGATGACGAGGTCCGCGTCTTTGCGGCGGGCGACGGTGAAAATCTCCTCGAACGAGCGGTGTGAGACGACGGTCGACGTCCGGGCTTCGATGTCATAGCCGGCGGCGCGTTCGCGGGCGTCTTCGAGCTGCTCGTTGGAGTGTGAGATAATCCGTTGGTTCTGTGCGGCGCCGTAGCGTTGTGAGACGCGCGAGGGGACTTGCACCACGTGGACGATATCGACGATGGCGTCTTCTTTCGACTTCGCGAGCGTGCAGGCGAGTTCGACGACGTGCGACTCGGTCCGCGGGTTCGCGATGGGGACGACGACCCGGTAGGAGTCCGGGTGGTCGTCGGTTCCCTCTTCGGTCTCGATAAGCGGAACGTACGACCGACCGGCGAGTCCACCCAGTACCCACTCACGAATCGAGAGCTGCCGTTTCGCGCCCTCGAAACGAGCGGATTCTAACCGGTTTTCCGTCGTCTGGAAGTAGTTGACGACGGTGACGAGGACGACGCCGCCGAAGGTGTTGCCCAACAGCACGGGGACGACGAACTGGGTCAGTCCGACGAGGAACGCCAGCTGGCCGTTCATCACGAGGTAGACCATCTCGGTGTAGGAGACGACGACGTGGAAGAGGCCACCCAGCGGAACCGCGAGGAACGCGAGATAGACGACGGCGAGACGAGAGATAGTGTCGCGGGCGGCGAAGGTGACCCAGACGACGCCGGCGACGATGAGGCCGGCGAACGCGGCCTTGAAGAAGAGACTCCACCATGGCGTCTCGACACCCTTCTGAGCGAGTTCGAGCGCCGCGTTCGCGGCTTCCGGCGAGAGGACGCCGCCGAAGGCGAGAGCGGCCGCACCGAGCGTCCCGCCGAAGAGGTTCCCCGCGAGGACGACGATCCAGTTACGCAAGAGCGCGGGGATACTGGCCAACCGCTCCAGCGTCAACGCGACCGGCGGGAGCGTGTTCTCGGTGTAGAGCTGATAGCCCCCGATGATGATGTAGATGAACCCGAGCGGATAGAGCATCGCACTTAACACCGGGTCGCCGCCGGTGGACGCTTTCATCGAGACGTAGAGGAGGAACGTGATCGTAATCGCGAAGCCCGCGGCGAGGGCGCTGAAGAACAGTTCCCGCGCGCCGGAGGTTATCTCCTCGTCCGCGGCCGCGACGATGCGCTGGAACACCTCGTCGGACGAAAACCGGTCGCGAACCACCGAACCGACCGCCGGCGCACCGCTTCGTGACCGTTCAACGGCCTCGCGAACGGATTCGTCGAGCTCCGTCGACTCGGGTTCTGTCATTGATGCGGTGGTTTTCGAATAAACCGTTCTAAACGTACCGGTTCAGGCCGTCTGCAACAACTCGGCCGCGTCGGAGGTGGTTAGCCATCTATGTTGATTATCATCTATGGCGTATCCGTAGCCATGGCCAACAGACACCACCGTTGCAACCTCTGCGGCCGCGATTTCGACTCCGGCGACCGGCTCGACGAACACGTCGAGCGCCGCCACCCCAAGGAGGACGTCCGCTGGTGGGTCGTCGTCGAAGACCCCGCGAAAGACCTCAAGTTCTCGCGCTGACCGTCCCGACCCCCCAGTCGCCCCGGTCGCCCCGTACTCGACTCCGCGAGCGATGCGCTCAGCCGAGGTTTGCTTCGAACCAGTCGGCGGCGAGGTCGGCCACCTCGTCCAGCTCGCCCGGCCCCTCGAACAGGTGGCCCGCGCCCTCGACGACTTCCAGCGACTTCTCGCAGTCGAGTTCCGCGAACGCGTCGCGGTTCAGCCCCAGAACTGGTTCGTCGGCACCGCCGACGACGAACAGCGTCGGTGCCGTCACGTCGCCGAGTCGGGACTCCGCGAGGTCGACGCGCCCGCCGCGAGAGACGACCGCACCGGTGTCGTCGCCGAGGTCGGCGGCCGCGAGGAGCGCCGCCGCCGCGCCAGTGCTCGATCCGAAATAGCCGTAGTCGAGGTCGGCGGTGTCGTCGCGGCCGCGGAGCCACTCGGTCGCGCCGAGCAATCGGTCGGTCAAAAGCGGGATGTCGAACCTCGTTTCGTACTGCTCGTCCTCCGCCTCCGTGAGCAGGTCGAAAAGGAGCGTCCCGACCCCGCGGTCGCGGATGACCTCGGCGACGAAGTTGTTTCGCGGGCTTTCCCGACTGCTGCCGCTGCCGTGGGCGAACACCACGAGTCCCGACGCCCCGGGCGGAATGCGGAGGTCGCCCTCCAGCACCGCGTCACCGACGGGTATCGAGACGAGGTTCGGCGTCGTGTCGTTCATACGAGACGATACGGCGGACTGCGGCTTAGGCCTGTCTCGACCCGTCGACCCTCCTGAATTCGTAGTCCGCTCGTTCTGATGGTCATGACTTACACAATTAATGTTAATATACAATCGGGAGTACACCCGAACGCCAACCATGGTGAGTGTTACCGACCTACAGACGATGTACGAGCAGATGGTGACTGCTCGTCACTACGAGGAGCGACTGGTGGACGAGTATCTCGTCGGCAAGCAGCCGGCGTTCGACATCTCGGCAGGGCCGATTCCCGGCGAACTCCACCTCGCGGCCGGCCACGAGGCGTCCGGAGCGGGCGTCTGCATGCATCTCCGAGACGACGACACGGTGACCGCGCCGCACCGACCGCACCACATCGCCATCGCGAAAGGCGTCGACCTCAAGCGCATGACAGCCGAGATTTTCGGCCGGAAGACGGGGCTGTGCCGCGGGAAGGGCGGTCACATGCACCTGTTCGACCCCGACGTGAACTTCGCGTGTTCGGGTATCATCGCCCAGGGCTGTCCGCCGGCGGTCGGCGCGGCGATGGCCGCCAAAAAGCGGAACACCGACTCGGTCGCCGTCGCCTTCCTCGGCGAGGGCGCTATCGACCAGGGCGGCTTCCTCGAATCGCTGAACCTCGCGGCGGTCCACGACCTCCCGGTCGTCTTCGTCGTCGAGGACAACGATTGGGCCATCAGCATGCCGAAAGACCGCGTGACCGACGTGCAGAACGGCGCACAGCGCGCCGCCGGCTTCGACCTTCCGGGCGTCCGCATCGACTCCGACGACGCCACGGCGGTCTACGAGGCCGCCGGCGAGGCCGTGATGCGCGCCCGCGACGGCAACGGGCCGACGCTCATCGAGGTACAGGTCCACCGCCGGATGGGTCATTTCATGGGTGACGCCGAGGCCTATCGCCCGGAGGCCGACATCGACCGCGCGAAACAGCGTGACTCCATCGAGCGACTCGCCGAGGACCTCCGCTCGCACGGCGTGACCGACGACGAACTCGACGAGATTCGAGAGCGCGCCCACGAGCGGGTCGAAGAGGCGATTTCGTGGGCGAAAGAACAGCCCGAACCAGACCCGGAGGAGGCGTACGAGAACGTGTTTACGAACCCGCCGGCGCAGGCGGCAACGGACGGCGGGAGCGCGGCGGACGCGTCGGGTGACGCCGACGAGACGGGAGGTGACAACTGATGGCGACCGAATCACGAGACTACACGGAAGCGACAGAGACGGACCGCGAACTGACCATGAGCAGGGCGATGGTCGAGGCCATCGCGTGGGAGATGCGCGAGAACGAGGAGGTGTTCTACATGGGCGAGGACGTGGCCGACTACGGCGGCATCTTCTCCAGTACGACCGGCCTCTTGGACGAGTTCGGCCGCGACCGCGTGATGGACGTACCCATCAGCGAGACGGCCTACCTCGGCGCGGCCGTCGGGGCCGCACAGGCCGGCATGCGCCCGATTGCCGAACTGATGTTTGTCGACTTCTTCGGCGTCGCCATGGACCAGATCTACAACAACATGGCGAAGAACACCTACATGAGCGGCGGGTCCTTTTCGGTCCCGATGGTGCTGACCACGGCGGTCGGCGGCACCTACAACGACGCCGGCCAGCACTCCCAGACGCTCTACGGGACCTTCGCCCACCTGCCGGGGATGAAAGTCGTCGTCCCCTCGACGGCCTACGACGCCAAGGGGTTGATGCACAGCGCCATCCGCGACGACGACCCGGTCGTCTACATGTTCCACAAGCGCCTGATGGGTCTCGGCTGGATGCCGTCGCCCTCGGGCCCGAAGACCGGCGTCCCCAAAGAGGACTACACGATTCCGTTCGGCGAGGCCGACGTGAAGCGCCCCGGCGACGACGTGACCGTCGTCACTCTCGGTCTGCACGTCCACCGGGCGATGGAGGCCGCAGAACAGCTTGACGACGACGGTATCGACGCCGAGGTCATCGACCTCCGGACGCTCGTTCCCCTCGACACCGAGACAGTGCTCGACTCGGTCCGCAAGACCGGGAAACTCCTCGTCGTAGACGAGGACTACCAGTCGTTCGGCGTGACGGGCGAAATCATCGCGCGGGCCGCCGAGGGCGCACTGGACGACCTCTCGGCCGTCAAGCGCCTCGCCATTCCCGACGTGCCGATTCCCTACGCCCGCTCGCTGGAAGACGAGGTCAACCCCGGCACCGACGACATCGCGGCGGCCGTCCGCGAACTCCACGAATGAGACGAGCGCCCGAAACAGACGGAGACGGAATCGAGGCCGGAAGCGGAAGCGAAGACAGAGACGGAGGCGGACGATGAGCGACGCTCTCGACGTGAACTCGGCGGACTCGTGGCCCGACGACGCGGACGACGTGGCCGAGGGCTACCTCGCCAACTGGTTCGTCCGCGAGGGCTCGGCGGTCGACGAGGGCGAGACGCTCTGCGAGATACAGGTCGAAAAGGTGAGCATCGACGTGGCCGCGCCGACCGCGGGGACGGTCACGGAGATACTCGTCGCGGAGGGCGGCGACTTCGACCGCGGCGACGTGCTCGCGCGGGTGCAACCGAGCGCCTGACGACGGCTATTTTTCGGCGGTACACGGTTCGGGTCAACAGGGAGAGACGTCGTCACCGCTGGTGCGTTCGACGTCCGTCTCGGTCACGAGGTAGAACGCCTCCGAGGACGAGTCCGCTTCTTCGCCTTCTTTGCCGTACCAGTACGGATGCGTCACGTCGACGACGACGCCGTCGGCAGAGCGTTCGACGACCATCGCTTCTTTGCTCGCCGTCGTCGGCGTCGTTCCCCAACTCAGGAGACAGGTGGCGTTCTGCAGACGGGTTTCGAGATAGGCTTCCTCGGCGGCGAGCGCTCGGGCTTTGGCGTCCTCGTCTGAAATTTCGGCGAGTGGAACTGCTGTCTCGGATTCCGGTGTTGCCGTCTGGTCACCGGTCGTCTCGGGGTGTGTCGTGGTGGGAGAGTCATCACCAGTCGGTTCGTCGGCGAGACATCCTGCGAGACCGATTCCGGAGACGAGAGCGACGCCGGCACGCTGGAGGATACGTCTTCGGGGGCGAGGAGGGTCCATAGACTCGCCTGCAACGTGGTCCAGAATATGTCTTCTGTCCAACTAAACGTGCGAGCCAGTCGTGTCGGGCACGCTACGCCTCGTGGTCGCCGTTCTTCGGCCGGTGGGTCTCCGCCAGCGCCCGGTTCATCAGGACAGTATGCGCCTCGACTTCCTGTGCGTCGTCTGCCGGGCGGAGTTGCTGGTACCGACCGTCGGCGTCCATCACCCAACGCCGGCGGTTGTCCGACAGGAGCGCGTCGAGGACGGCGTCGAGTTCGGCGCGGTGTTCGGGGTCTTCGACGGGCGCGACGGCCTCGACCCGGCGGTCGAGGTTGCGGGTCATCCAGTCGGCAGAACCGACGTAGTACTCCGGGTCGCCCGCGTTCTCGACGTAGTAGATTCGCGAGTGTTCGAGGAACCGACCGACGACGCTCGACACCGAGACGTTCTCCGAGAGCCCGTCGATGCCGGGTCTGAGCCGGCAGATGCCCCGAACTACGAGGTCGATATCGACGCCGGCCATCGACGCCTCGTAGAGTTCGCGGACCATCGCGGGGTCTTCGAGGGCGTTCATCTTGGCGACGATGCGGGCGTCGCGGCCGGCGCGGGCGTGGTCGGCCTCCCGGCGGACGAGGCGAGTCATCTTCTCCCGGAGGTTCGTCGGCGCGACCAGCAGTTTCCGGTACGCCTTCTGTCGCGAGTGGCCGGTGAAGAAGTTGAACAGGCGCACGAGGTCCTGGCCGATGTCGGGGTCGGCCGTGAACAGCCCGAGGTCGGTGTAGAGCTTCGCGGTCTGGGAGTGGTAGTTGCCGGTGGCGACGTGGGAGTACAGCCGCACCTCGTCGTCTTCCTCGCGGACGACGAGCGCAGTCTTCGAGTGGGTTTTCAGCCCGATGGTGCCGTAGGCGACGTGGATGCCCTCCTCTTCGAGGCGGCGGACCCACCGGAGGTTGTTCTCCTCGTCGAACCGCGCTTTGAGTTCGACCATCACCGCGACCTGCTTGCCGTTCTTCGCGGCCTCGATGAGCGTCTCGATGACCTCGGAGTCCGGCGCAGTCCGGTAGATGGAGGCCTTGATGGCGAGCACGTCGGGGTCGGCCGCGGCGGCCGCGAGGAACGTTCCGACGGTGCCCGTAAACGAGTGGTACGGGTGGTGGACGAGTACGTCCTTGCGGGCGATTTCGGCGAACACCGACTCGGGGTCGTCGGCCGAGCGGCCGGCGAACCGCGGGTGGGGTTGGGGCGTCCACGGCGCGACTTCGAGTTCCGGGCGGTCGAGGTCGAAAAGCGACGTGAGGCTCCCGTAGTCGAGGGGCATGTCGCGCTCGAACACCTCGGGGTCGTCCACGTCGAGCTGTTCCGCGAGGAGGTCGCGGACCGCCTCGGGCGTCCCCGACTCGACCTCCAAGCGGACGACCGTGGCGAACCGGCGCTGGCGGAGCACGTCCTCTATCGTGGCGATGAGGCCCTCGGCGACCTCCTCGTTGCGGCGGACCTCGGCGTTCCGCGTCACCCTGAACGCGGAGGTGTCGATGACCTCGACGTTCGGAAACAGGAGGTCGATGTTGCGCTCGATGACGGCCACGAGCGGAACGAACCTGACGGGGGCGGCGGCGGACACGGACGAGTCAGCGGACTCCTCTTTCCCGTCCGCGCCGCCGACGCGCTCGTCCACGTTGACGAGTCGCGGGCGGTTGCCGGGGACTTTGACCCGCGAGAACTTCGTCGGCTCGTCGTCGCCCTCGGTCGTTCGGACCGCGAGCGACAGCGAGAGGTTCGAGATGAACGGGAACGGATGGGCCGGCTCGAACGTCAGGGGCGTGAGCGTCGGCAGGACCGAGGCCTCGAAGTAGTCGCGGAGGGCCGCCCGCTCGTCGGCCGCGAGGTCGTCGTAGCCGACGATTTCGATGCCCGCGTCGGCGAGCGCGGGCCGGACGAGGTCGTGGAAGCAGTCGGACTGCCGGCCGAGTAGGTCGCGGGCGCGGTCGAGGACGAGCGACCACTGCTGGTTCGGGGTCCGCCCGTCGGGCGAGAGTTCGCTCACGCCCGCGGCCATCTGCTGTTTCAGCCCGCCGACGCGCTTCATGAAGAACTCGTCGAGGTTCGAGGTGAGAATCGAGAGGAACTTGACGCGCTCGAAAAGCGGGTTGCGGTCGTCTATCGCCTCGTTGAGGACGCGCTCGTGGAAGGCGAGTTCGCTGAGTTCGCGGTTGAGGTACAGCGCGGGGTCGGAAAGGTCGGCGTCGGCCGGGGGGGGACTCGTCGTCACCGCGCTCGCGGGCGCGGACCGGCGCAGTCCGCTGACTGGCGTGTCGGGCCTGCGAGTCGCCGCCGCGAGCCTCGTCGTCGGACATGTGCTGAGAGGAAATGGTTCGGCGGCGACCTTTAGTTCGCCGCCTCCGCCGTCGCTCCCACCTTCGCCTCGGCGGGGCTCAGACCAACGCGGGCTGGCGGGGTTCGAGAATCTTCGAGTCCTTCCGCGACTCGTGGGTGACCTCGGCCTCGACGGCGACGAGTTCGTCGGCGTGGAGGTCGTAGGCCGTGAGCGCGCCGCCGTAAACTGCGCCCGTGTCGAGGCCCATCGCGTGCTTGAACACGGCGGGGTGAGCCATGACCGTGTGACCGAAGAAGACGCGCTCGGGGCCCTCGTAGTACTCGAACCAGAACGGGCCGTCGTAGCTGTCGCCGGGGTTCATCGCCCGGGTGTTCTCGAGGTCGTCGATATCGTGTTCGTCGAGCGGCTTTTCGGGGTGGACGCCGCCGTGGACGACGATGGCCCCGTCCCACGTAATGGCGACCGGGAGGTTCGATATCCATTCGAGGTCGTCGTCGGTCAGCGCGTCTATCTCCTTCGTGCCGCGGATGAGCTTCTCCTCGTTGTTGCCGCGGACGGTCAGGAAGTTGTCGCGCTCGCGGACGTAGTCCACGACGCCCTTGCTGTCGGGGCCCTTCCGCACGAGGTCGCCGACGAAGACGACGAGGTCGTCCTCGGAGGGGTCGAGCCGGTCGACGAGGCGTTCGAGCGCCGGCAGACACCCGTGTACGTCGCCGACGACGTACACGTCGTCCCAGTCGTCGATGTCGACTCGAAGGTGTTGCTCGGCGACGTCGGGGTGGAAGGATGGGACACTCATTGGAAACGTTCTCTCCTGTTGCAGAGCATCCCGGCCTAAGAAAGGGTTGCTAGTTTCGGAATGTTGTGCTATATAGACACGGTAGTGGTTATCACTCACACCGCGCGAGCAGGGTACGGTGACTCGCCGTCGGTCGCCAGCCATCCCGCAATCGCTTTCCGGCGCGGCCGCGAAGTCGCAGCCATGAGCATCGGACCCCTCGACGACGAGACGGTCGAGAAGTATCGAGAGGCAGGGGAGGTCCTCCGCACGGTGTTAGACGAGTCGGCCGAGATGGTCGAACCGGGCGTCACCCACCTCGAAGTCGCCGAACACGCCGAAGAACGCATCCGCGAACTCGCCGACGGCTGTGCCTTCCCGGTCAACATCAGCGTCAACGAGGAGGCGTCGCACGCCAGCCCCGGCCGCGACGACGACACCGTGTTCGGCGAGGACATGGTCTGTCTCGACGTCGGCGTCCACGTCGACGGCTACATCGCCGACTCCGCCGTGACCGTCGACCTCTCGGGCAACGACGAACTCGTCGAGTCCGCGGAGGAGGCGCTCGACGCCGCCCTCGACATGGTCGAAGCGGGCGCGCACACCGGGAAAATCGGCGCGGAAATCGAGGACGTGATTCGCGGCTACGGCTACACGCCCGTCCTCAACCTCTCGGGCCACGGCGTCGAGCAGTGGGACGCCCACACCGACCCGACGATCCCGAACCGCGGCGCGGACCGCGGCGTCGAACTCGAAGTCGGCGACGTAATCGCCATCGAACCGTTCGCCACCGACGGCTCCGGCAAGGTCACCGAGGGCTCGAAAAACGAGATTTACAGCCTCGTCAACGACCGCTCGGTCCGCGACCGCATGTCGCGCAAACTGCTCGACGAGGTGCGCGAGAAGTACAAACTGCTCCCCTTCGCGGCCCGCTGGTTCGAGGGCGGCCGCTCCGAGATGGCCATCCGTCGGCTCGAACAGCAGGGCATCCTCCGCGGCTACCCCGTCCTGAAAGAAGAAGAGGGCGCGATGGTCGGACAGGCCGAAGACACCATCATCGTCACGGAAGACGGCTACGAGAACCTCACGCGATAGTCGGGCCGGGCGGGGCCAAACCGGTCGCCCCGAGACCGAAACGGCTTGCACGTCCGGGTCCATTGAGCCGCCATGGACCAACTGTTCGCCCCGTGGCGCATCGAGTGGGTCGCCCGCGACGACGACCAAGACGCGGCCGACGCCGACGACCCGGACGACGACCGCTGTCCCTTCTGTGCGCTCCCCGAGCGCGACGACGACCGAGAGAGCAAAATCGTCGCCCGCTCCCCGCACTCGTTCGTCCTCCTGAACAACTACCCCTACGCGCCGGGCCACGTCATGGTCATCCCGTACCGCCACACCGGCGAGTTCGCCGCCCTCTCGGACGCGGAACTCCTCGATCACGCGCGGCTCAAATCGAAGACGCTCACCGCGTTAGACGCCGCCTTCGACCCCGACGGCTGCAACGCGGGCGAGAACCTCGGCGGCTCGGCCGCCGGCGGCTCCATCGACGACCACCTCCACACGCACGTCGTCCCGCGGTGGAGCGGCGACACGAACTTCATGCCGGTCATCTCCGACACGAAAGTGCTCGTGCAGGCGCTCGACGACTCCTACGACCAACTTCACGAGGCGTTCGCCGGACTCGACGGCGCGGCTGTCGACGGCGACGACGACGCGGTTTACTTCGAATTAGACTGGCTCTAAAACTCACGTCAAGTGCGTCTAATAGGCCGCTCCGGCCCGAAGCGCATTTGAACCCCACTCCCGAAAGCCACGGTAATGGAGCGAAAGCGGGCCATCCGTCGGGTCGGATTCGTCGTCCTCGTGGCGAATCTGCTTCTCGTCCTCGGGAAGGGCGGCGTGTGGTGGACGACCGGGAGTCTGGCCCTCGGGTCCGAGGCGGTCAACAGTCTCTCGGACGTTGTCTACAGCACAATCATCCTCGGCGGCCTCTACCTGACGACGAAACCCCCGGACTGGGAACACCCTCACGGCCACGAGCGAATCGAACCGTTCGTCTCGCTTTTCGTCGCGGTCGGCATCTTCGCCGCCGGCGGGGCGATTCTCTGGCAGAGCACGTCCAGCATCCTCACCGGAACCTACGGCGGGGACGCGGGGATGCTCGGCGTCGTCGTCCTCGTCGTCGCGGCGGCGGCCAAGTACGTCCTCTACCGCTACTGCTACTCGGTCGGCCGCGAGCAGAACTCGCCCGCGCTCGTCGCCGCCGGCGTCGATAACCGAAACGACATCCTCACCGCCGGCGCGGCGCTCGTCGGTGTGGTCGGCGGCCAGTTCGGCTACCCCATCTTGGACCCGCTGGCCGCCATGGTCGTCTCCATCGGCATCGTCTACACCGGCTACGAAATCGTCCGCGACAACGTGAACTACCTCGTCGGGGCCGCCCCGCCGGAGTACCTCCGAGCGCTCATCGTCCAGACCGCCCTGTCGCACCCCGACGTCTACGGCGCACACGACGTGGTCGCCCACTACGTCGGCCCCGAAATCGACGTGAGCCTCCACATCGAGGTCGAAGGCGACATGACGATTGCCGAGGCCCACGACATCGAGACGTGGGTCGTCCAAGCGATTCGGAACATCGACGAGGTGGACGACGTGTTCGTCCACATCGACCCGCGGGAACTCGGCGAGTGGAAGGAAGACGACGAGACGGAGCGTTACACCATGTTCTCGCCCGACGGCGGCGACGGTCGCTGACGCGTCGGCGACCCCTCAGAGCAGTTTCTGCAGTTCTAACCGCAGTTCCCCGAGATACGGCACGTGGAACTGGCCTTTCGCCTGCACCCAGTCGGGCCGGACGGGCGAGGCGATGCCTCGCGCTTGGTCGTAGTAGTCGTTGTTGTCGCCGCGGGTGACGTAGCCGGCGTGCGGCGCGGGGCAGTTCAGGAGTTCCGCACAGGAATCCGCGCCGTCCACGTAGGACTCGTTGGTCCGGTCGTACCAGTTCTCCCCGTCGTCGACCCAGAAGACCGCACGGTGGATAATGGGCGTGGAGTGCGACGGCGCGTCGTAGACGACGACGTCTCCCGAGCCGCCGAGTCGCCCGTAGCCCTCGCTCGCGTTGGCCGTGACCACGCCGTGCTCGTCGGCCGCGGGACCGCCGTAGCGACCCTCCGCGGTCACGACGACGAGGTCGCCGCGTTCGAGGGTCGGTTGCATGCTCCCGCTCTCGATAGCGACCATCGGGGGCCACACGCCGCTCACCGCAAAGAGCACCGCGCCGACCGCGGCGACGATAGCGACCGTCTCCAGCGTGTCTCTCGCGAACGTTCGGACCTCCGATGGACTGCCGTCGGACACGGATGCTGCCACCCCGCGAGTCGCTATCAATCTTGTTGCCGACACCGGCGTGAGAGAAACCGTTAGGACGGGGCGGTTCGACGGTCGACTCGTGACCGACCACTACCGCCTCGTCCCCGAGTTTCCCGACCCCGAAACGTACGTCTCCCTCCGCGACGCCGCCGGGATGCCCCCGCGCACCCTCGCGGCCGCCGAGCGCGGCGTTCCGAACACGATTTTCGGCGTGCGCGTCGTCTTCGAGGGAGCGACCGGCGACGACGGCTCGGACGAGCGCATCGTCGGCATGGGTCGGCTTGTCGGCGACGGCGGCACCGTCTTTCAGGTCGTCGACGTGGCGGTCCACCCCGACCATCAGGGCCGCGGACTCGGGACCCGCGTGATGGACGCGCTCGTGGACTACCTCGACCGCGAGGCCCCGCCGTCGGCGTTCGTGAACCTCCTCGCCGACGTGGATGGCTACTACGAGCGCTGGGGGTTCGAACCGACCGCGCCGGCGTCGAAAGGGATGTTTCTCCGGGTCGGCGAAGACGGTGTTCCGGGGCGCGACGAGAACTGAGAAACGAGTGCGAGCCGGCGGAGCGGCCCTGAAACAGCGCGAAACGGCGCGGAATCGACCGCTCAGGCGGCGGTCGGCTCTCGCGGTTCGGGCTGTGCCTCGACCGGCTCGGCGAAGGCGTAGACGGTCTGGTGGGCGGTCACCTTCACGCGGGCGAAGTCGCCGGGTTCGAGGCCGTGTTCGGTCGCGTTCTGGACGATTATCTGGCGGTAGGCCTCGTCGCGGCACTTCACGGAGTCGCCGGTGCCCTCCTCGACGACGAGCACCTCGTGCTCCGTGCCGACCATCTCGTCGTAGGCGGCGGCGACGATGTCCATCTTCGCCTCGGACATCTCCTTGGAGCGCTCCTTTTTGAGCGTCCCGCCGAGGCCCTTCAGGTCGGCGGCGTCGGTGCCGGGGCGCTTCGAGAAGCGCGTGACGTTGACCTTCTCGGGGCGAATCTCGCGGAGCAGCTCCATCGACCGCTCGTGGTCCGCGTCGGTCTCGGTCGGGTAGCCGACGATGAAGTCCGTCGAGAGCGTCCAGTACGCAAGCTCCCGGTCGAACGTCTCGACGATTTCTCTGAACTTGTCGACGCGGTGCTGGCGGCGCATGTGTTCGAGCACCTCGTCGGAGCCGGACTGCACCGGCGCGTGGATGAAGTTGTAGAGCTTGTCGTGTTCGGCGAACACCGCGGCGAGTTCCTCGCGGATGCCGTGGACGCCGCCGGGGTTGGCCATGCCGACGCGGACGCGGAACTCGCCGTCGATTTCGGTGCAGATGCGGTCCAGTAGCTCGGGGAGCTTCCGGTCGCCCTTGTCCCAGCCGTAGACGCCGGTGTCCTGTCCCGTGATGCGGAGTTCCTTCGCGCCGGCGTGGACGAGCGCCCGCGCCTTCTCGACGTTCTCGTCGACGGAGGGCGAATCGACCCGCCCCGTGGCGAACTTCGTGATGCAGTACGAGCAGTTCGACATACAGCCGCGGGCGATGGGCAGGATGCCGACGACGCCGTCCAAGACGGGCTCGACGCCGGGACCGGGAGTCGGACACTCGCCGTTGGTGACGGCGGTCGGCACGTCGTCCCAGTGGAGAATCTGGGCGTCGATGCCCTCCTCGCGGAAGTCGTTGCCCTGCGCGAGCGCCATACAGCCCGTGATGATGAGGTCCGCCGTCTCCGCCTCCAGCTCTTTGGCCCGACGGAGCATGTTCCGCTCCGTCTTCTCCACGACCGTACAGGTGTTCATGATGGCGACATCGGCCTCCTCGGGCCCGTCGACGCGGTAGTGACCGGCGTCGCGGAGCGCGCTCTCGATGGCGCGGCTCTCGCCGCGGTTCGAGGTACAGCCGTATGTCTCGATGTGGTATCGGGCCATTCGGTTATCCCACGTACCGGGTCAGCGGGCAAAAACGCCGCGGTCTCCCCCGAGACTACCGGCGTCCGCGGGTCGTGATATCGTCTCTCGAACGCCACCACCCGCTTGACGTGGATGCCGCCGCCGACGCCGACGAACACGCTGAACAGAGCATCGCGCCGGCCGGACGCTCCGTCGCCGATGAGTCTCGTGCCGGCCGTATCATCCGCTCAAGGACGAATATAATTCATTATCTCAAGTGGTGTATTTAGATCCGCTATGAAGTTCAACATGCGCGCCATCGCCTACGGGTTCATCGCGACCGTAGTCGTCGGCATCCTCAGCGGCTTCGCGGTCCCATTCACGAACGTCACGCTCCCCACGGTCGGCTACGTCCTCACGGGTATCATCGGCGGCCTCGTCGCCGGCTACCTCGTCACGACCGGCATGGCCGACGGTGCGCTCAACGGCCTCGTCGGCACGACGCTCGGCGCGATTATCGTCGCCATCGGCCTCGTCATCATGAACGTCCTGTTCGCGGGCGTGTTCTTCGGCCTGACCGTGTTCGCCGCGGCCATCGTCATCATCGCCCTCGCGGGTATCCCCGGCGCTATCGGCGGCGCACTCGGAAGCATGCTGCACGACCGCTCGGCCGCCCGCCGCACCAGACCCGCGGCCTGAGCCGACGATTTCGGCCCCGATACCTCGTTTTTCACCGTTATTCCACATCCCCACGCGTCCCCCTCGCGTTCGCGCCCTCGCCACCGCTCCGGGCGAAAAGTTACTTGTCATTGTGTTGTGCAGTTGTGGTAGATGCGCTCCCGAAGGACACCGCCGGATTCGCCCTCCACCAGCGACTCGGCCGCGACCGACAGCGTGGCTTCGTCCGCCGCTCGCAGTTCGTCTCCGCCCGCCGCAGGCACCAGCACCCGCCGCGGCGTGCTTCGCCTGCTCGGAGCGGGCGCGGTCGCCGGGGTCGCCGGATGCCTCGGCGGCGGCGACGACCAGACGGACGACGACTCCGCAGAGGGCGTCCGCTTCGAAAGCGACTGGCCGACCTACGCCCACGACGACGCCAACACCGCGTTTCTCCGCGAGGGGACACCCATCGCCGAGCCGACCGTCGAGTACGAACCCGACTTCGGGATGGACTCCGTCGAACCCGTCGCCGTCGACGGGGTGGGATACACGCCCGGCGACCCGATGCGAGCAATCGACCCGGCCGCCGGGGAGGAGTTGTGGGCCGCACAGGGCGAGGGGTGGACCCCCCCGGCCGTCCTCGACGGCGTCGTCTACTCGCTCGGCGTGACGGTCCACGGGCCGAACCGACTCGCGCTCTACCGCGCTCGGACCGGCCGGGAGTTCCGAACTATCGAACTCCCGGGCCGCCCGCGGACGCCGCCGGCGTTCTCCAACGACCGCGAGACGCTGTTTCTCGGCCTCGACGACGAGCGCGTCTGCGCGGTCGACATCGACGCCGGCGAGGTCAGGTGGACGCGGTCGCTGTTCGGCGCGGTCCGGCGGCCCCTCGCGGTCAACCTCCACTCGGTGTTTGTCGTCACCGAGGGCCAGCGCCTCTACTGCCTCGGCACGGACGGCAGCGCCTACTGGCAGGTCTCGACCGAGACGGCCGAGGCCGTCGTGCCGGTCGTCGGCGACGAGCGGGTGTACATCGCCGGCTGGGACCGAATCGCCGCGCTCGAACGGCGAAACGGCGACGTGGTCTGGGAGGACGACCGCGGCGTCCACAAGCGACTCGCGTTCGACGGCGAGCGCCTCTACGCCGCCCGCGGAGAACTCCGCGCACTCGACAGCGCGACCGGCGAGGAGCGGTGGACGTACGACCCGAACGAGACCGTCTCCGCCGCGAGCATCGTCGGCGACACGGTCTACGTCGGAACGGGTCACGGCGAACTGGTCGCGCTGAACCGGACCGACGACGGCGGCCTGTTCGGCGACCGCGAGCGCTGGTCGATTTCGCTCGGTCGCTACGTCGGCCACTCGCTCGCCGCGACCGACCGGCGGGTGTACTGCCCGGTCGTCCGTGACAACAACCTGCTGAGCATGACCGTCGTCGGCGACGCTGACGCCGACGAGTCAGCTTCGGGGACGAACGCAACCGCGGAGACAGCCGCGACCACGGGAGATTCGGAATCGTGACGCGACCCGACGCGGACCTATCGAGACGAACGTTCCTCGGGACCCTCGGAACCGGCGCGGCCGCCGGACTCGCGGGCTGTGTCGGCGGCGACGAGGGCTCTACGGGCGACGGGCGCGCTGACTGGCCGCACCCCTACTTCTCGCCGGAGGGAACGGGCTACAACCCGCGCGCGACCGGCCCGGCCTCGAATCCGGGCGAGTCGTGGGGCGTCGAGGTCAACGGTATCGAGTTGGCGCGCCCGGTCGTGTTCGGCGAGACGGTGTACCTCGCGACCAGCGAGCGCCTCCGGGCGTTTTCGGTCGGTGACGGAACCGAACTGTGGTCGGTCGAAAGCGACCCCCAGAGCGGCTTCCGCTCGTCGGTGACGGTCGATTCGGAGCGCGTCTACATCGGCTACGTCGGGACCAGAACCGGCGTGCTCGCGTTCACCCACGACGGCGAGGAAGCGTGGCACGCGCCGACCGAGTCGAGCGTCTGGGCACCCGTCGTCCGCCCCGAACCGGACCGCGACCGACTTTACGCCTCCGACACCGCGGGAAACCTCTACCGCGTCCGCGCCAGCGACGGGACCGTCGAGTGGCGCGAGGAAGTGTTCGGCCCGGTTCGGTCCCTCGCGGCCCGGTACGACACCGTCGTCGCGGGAACGGAGGGCGGCGAAGTGTTCTCATTCCAGGACGAGGGCGTCGAGCGCGGCGCGACGGGGCGGTGGCGAACCAAACACCCGGGCGGCGTGCAGTCGCTCGCAATCGCCGAGTCGAACGACGTGTTCGCGGGCTTCTTCGGCGCGGGCGTCGCGCGACTCAGAGGCGGCCTCCGCGCCGGTGCTGTGGACTGGTACCACGAAGACCCCTCGCCGCACGGCTCGCTCGTCGTCGGCCCCCGGCGCGTCTTTTCGACCGACGGGACCGGCCTCGACGCCTTCGACAAGCGTGCCGGCTCCCCCTCATGGGCGGCCGGCGACGACTTCTTCGCTCCGCCCGCCGGTGCCGGCGACACCGTATTCGTCTCGGACACGAGCAAGAGTGGCGGCGTCGTCGCCTACGACGCCGGGGGCGGCGTCGGCTTCGACGACACCCGCATCGGGGCCGAGCGCTGGCGATACGACCTCGCGGGTCGCGCACTGACCGGCCCGACGCCAGCGGGCGACGCGCTGTTCGCGGTCGAATCCGGCGGCGACGACGGACCGCGGCGGCTCGTCGCGCTGCGGGCCGAGTAGCAGAAGAGTGCTGGTCGCGGTCAGCCGACAGAACGAACCGCTTCAGGGAGGTCCGGCGCCCCTCAGAGGAGCCCCAGTATCCACCGAGTGACTTCGGACGTTGCGAAGAAGGCACCTTCCAAGCGGGACAGGGCTCTCCCCGTCCAAAGCGCGGCGACTATCAGGAGGGTGACCGCGACGAGCCACGCGAACGTCCCGAGCGCCGCCTCGCTCACCACGAGCGGGCTGGCGACCGCCGCAACGCCGACGATGCCCGTGATGTTGAGGATGTTGCTGCCGACGATGTTGCCCACCGAGACCCCGAGACTCCGCTGTCGGAGCGCGACCAGCGAGACGGCGAACTCCGGGGTCGAGGTGCCCGCCGCGACGATTGTCCCGCCGATGACCCACTCGGAGACGCCGGCACCGCGGGCCAACTCCGACGCGGCGAGCACCATGTAGTCGCCGCTCACCAACACCAGCCCCAACCCGCCTAAGAGGAACACGGCGTCTCGTCCGGGAAAGTCGATTCGTTCGGTTATCGGGCGGGTCACGCCGCCGTCACCGAGCGACTGGGCGGTCGCTTCGTCCCCGTCCGACTGGGGCCCTCGGAGCAGGTACGCCGTGTAAGCGACGAACGCCACGACCAAGAGCGCGCCTTCGAGCCTCGTGACCCGGAGGTCGAACAGGACGAGGCCGCCGAGGAGCGTGCTCGCCAGCAGAGCGGCCCCGTCGCGATAGACGAGGGACTCCGCGACCGGAATCACTCGGAGCAGCGAGATGACGCCCAACACGAACGCCACGTTGTAGATGTTCGAACCGAGGACGTTCGCGACCGCGATGTCGCCCAATCCCTTGTACGCGGCGTCGACGGCGACCACGAGCTCCGGCGTCGAGGTCCCGATTGCGACGATTGTCAGCCCGATGGTGAGATCCGAGAGGCCGAACCGCCGAGCCGACCGAACGGCGGCATCGACCAACAGCCGCGCGCCGACCCAGAGCCCCAGAACTGACACGAGAATGACGCCGATTTGAACGGCTGGCCCGCCTCGGAGCATGGTACTGGGTTCTCGGGAGTCGGGTAATCAGTGTTGGGCACCGGCGACCGCGCGATGCCAACCGGCCGACGACCGACCTATTCCGCTGGCGCGCCCGAGACGATGTCGACGCCCGACGACGCGCCGATGCGCTCCGCGCCGGCTTCGAACATGGCGACCGCCTCGTCGTAGGAGCCGACGCCGCCGGAGGCCTTGACAGGCAGGTACTCAGCCATGAGCGTCACGTCTTCGACCGTCGCGCCGCCGTCGGCGAAGCCGGTGGAGGTCTTGACGAAGGCGGCGTCGGCCTCGACGGCCGCCTCGCAGGCGCGGTGTTTCTCCTCCTCGGTGAGGAGCGCCGTCTCGATGATGACCTTCACGGGAATCGGGACGGCCGCGACGACCTCCGAGATGTCCTCGGTCACGAGTTCGTCCTCGCCGGCTTTGAGCCGACCGACGTTGATGACCATGTCCAGTTCGTCCGCGCCGGCCTGCCACGCGTCGACGGCCTCCTCGCGCTTGGCCGTGGTCGTGTGCTGGCCGTGGGGGAAGCCGACGACCGTCGCCAGCAACACGTCCGGAGCGTACTCGCTCGCCTCGCCGACGTAGCACGGCGGGATGCAGGCGTTCATCCCCCACTCGTCGGCGTCGTCGAGGACGGCCTCCACGTCGGCCATCGTCGTCTCGGGTCCGAGGACCGTGTGGTCGATGCGGGCGGCGAGGTCGGCTCGGTTCATACCCTGTCGAGGCGACCCGAGGCTAAAGAACGTAAGGCTTTCACGCCGCCCCGCCGCGCCTCCTGCATGGCCATTCTCCCCGAGGGGTTCGCGCTCCCGCCGCTTCCCTACCTCGTCGCCCTCGTCGCGGGGCTCGTCGGCGTCGGCATCGGACTGCGTCGCACGCGCCCGACGGTCACGCCCGCCCACGTCGCCGCACTCGTCCCGTGGATGGTGTCGGGGTCGGCGCTGCACGTCCTCTACGTCATCGACGCGCTCCCGCCCGCGGTCGAACCGCTCGCCGGCACCCCCGCGGTCTATCTCTCCGTGGCCGTCGTCGCCGGCGTGACGTGGCTCGCGCTCGACGCGACTGACCTCGACTCGCCAACGGCGCTCGCCATTCCCGGCGCGCTCGTCGCCGCCGG